>JARKQO010000089.1 GCA_029974855.1 Eubacteriales bacterium | reverse complement strand
TTGCTTTTCCATATTATCCTCGGTTATTGTGATTTTTCATCGTTGAGAGGTACCATATGCACCTGCGGATCGGCCACTGTGGCGCCGTTGTCCAGGTACAGCACATCCCGCGCCCGCACGAACCCGGCGGATGGTTTTCCGCAGCATCCAAGAGCTTCGCCGAATCCACCCGCCCCGCCTGCTCCAGCAGGGCCGGTGTCTTCCCCCGCCGCTCTTGCGCGTACAATGCGCTCTCTCCCTTTTGCTTCCTTCCCATAACCTACCAGAAAAGCACCGCTTTGTAAAGACCGTATGCCTTGCTGCCGCCCCTTCGGCTTTCTGTCATATTCTTCTCCCCCTGATGATCGATTATTGCTCAAGAGCTTGTGCAGCTCTACCAGCCTTTTGCCAAAAACGTCGGATGTCACAAATAATAAATCACATCTTTATTCAAATTTTTATTAAAGCATACACAGAATGCCCTGTGTTGTCAAGCAAAAAATGCGACTGCATCCAATGAATTCCCCAAATTCTGCTCTCCCCTTGTTTTTTTCAGGGGCGGCTGCCGCTGGTTCCATCGCGCCGTCTGCTGCCCTTTTGGACTTGTTTTTTCAACACATTTCTGCTACCATGTTGAAAAATTACATATTTTCCTTTGCACTTGTCGGCCTGTTTTTTACACTCCTTACTGCGACCTTCCTTGTGATAAGCCGTCCACAGCGCCCGCCGCGCCTGGCGGCAGAACGACACCAATGCCTATTGTCTGTGGACCACTGTGCTCTGGCAATCCAAACCAAAGGAGGCTCTATGACCGATACTCCCCTGGTACTCAGCCTTGATATGGGCGGTTCTAAATTCATCGTAGGGCTGGTGGACGACGCCGGTGAAATTCTGGCGTCCCAGCACCATGCCTGGACAGAGCTCACCCCGGAGGAGGTGGTGCGGGACGTCACCGGGGCGGCAAAGGCGCTGCTGGCCGCCCATCCGCAGCATCGACCGGCCGCCATCGGGGCCACCATCCCCGGGTTGGCGGACGCTGCCCGGGGGCTGTGGGTGGAGTCCAGCTTTTCCGGCATCCGCAACCTGCCCATCGCCCCATTGCTGAGGGAAGCACTCTCTCTGCCCGCCTTCATCCGCAACGACATCCAGGCCTGCGCCATGGCCGAACGGCGCTTCGGGTGCTGCCGGGATACCGACGATTTCCTGTGGGTCACGGTGTCCAACGGTATCGGCGGGGCCATCTTCGCGGAGGGCAGGCTGCTGGCCGGCAGCCGCGGCAACGCCGGGGAGATCGGCCACGTGGTGGTGGCGGAGGATGAATCGGCCCGCCTTTGTAAGTGCGGCCACCACGGCTGCGCGGAAATGCAGGCCTCGGGCCGGGCCATCCCCCTCAACTATCAAGAGCTGGGCGGCAAGCCGGGACCGGATGCCAGGGAGATTGCCCAGCGCGCCCGCCAGGGGGAATCAACCGCTCAGGAGGTCTGGCGTCTGGAGGGTGTCTATCTGGGCCGGGCCATCGGCGCGGCGGTGAACCTGCTCAATCCCGCCAAGGTGGTCCTGGGGGGCGGCGTTTCGTTGAGCTTCGATCTCTTCCAGCGGCCCTTGCTGGATACCCTGAAAAGCCATGTTTACCTGACCGCCAATCCCAATTTCTCGGTGTTGCCCACACCCCTTGGCTATCACGCGGCGCTGCTGGGTGCGGCCGCGCTGGGCCTGGAGGGGCTGGAGGACCAGGCCTCATCCCAATGATACGAATGGAGGAAACATACTTGAAGGACTTTATGCTGTCATACGCCGATACCCTCAACGAAGTGATCCATGGGCTGGACCCCGCCCAGTTCCAGAAGATCATCGATATTCTCACCCAGGCTTATCGCCAGGATCAGCAGGTCTTTATCGCCGGCAACGGCGGCAGTGCCGGCACCGCCAACCACTTTGTCTGCGATTTCGGCAAGAATGCCGTGCAGGGCAAAGGAAAGCGCCGATTCCGCATCCTATCGGTGTGCGATAACGTGGAGAAGATCACCGCTTTGGGCAACGACATCGCCTTTGAAGAGATCTTCGCCTTTCAACTGGGGAACCTGATGCGGCCCGGCGACGTGCTCATCGTGGTCAGCGCCAGCGGCAACTCCCCCAACATCGTGCGGGCCTGCGAATACGCCCGGGGCATGGATGCGCCCATCATCGCGCTGGCCGGCTTCCAGGGCGGCAAGATCAAGGATTTCGCCGATGCCTGCCTGGTGGCGCCACTGTCCTCCTATGAGCAGATAGAGGACGTCCAGTTGATTCTGCTGCACATGATCGTCTGCTATTTCAAGGAGCATCAGGAGCTGCTGGCGCAGTAAGCGCATACGTAAAAGGGCTGTCAACTCTATGACAGCTCTTTTACGATGCCCTTCTACAGCAATGTTTTCAGCCGTTCCTCCACCTGGGATACCGAGGTGGTGCCGGTGACCCCCAGCTGTTGGATGGTGATGGAGGAAACGCAGCTGCCCAGCAGCGCGGCGGTGGGCAAAGGCAGCCCCAGGGTGAGCCCCAAAATGGTGCCCGCGCTGGTGGAGTCCCCCGCGCCCACAATATCCAGCGGGCCCTCCACCGCGAAGGCAGGCAGCGGCGTAACCGCCTCCGCCTCGAAGACGCAGGCCCCCCTGGCCCCCAGGGTGACCACCGCGGCCTTGCCGCCCAGCCTCTGCAACGCCTTGCCGTTCCGCAGGATGGCCTCCATATCCTCGGTGTCCGCGCCCGGCTCCATGGCGTTCAGCAGCTCAATCTCGTTGCACTTGACGATGATATCCCGGAATTCCGCCACAAACCTGCGGGAATCCGCGTAGAAGAACTTGTCCGGGTGCCTGCGGGCCAGGTCCGCCAGCGCCAGGCGCAGCCCATCGGTCACCGCCGCGAAGTTGCGCTCCACGTACTGGTCCACGATGACCACCCCCATGGTATCGGCCACCGCGCGGGTCAGGTTCTCTATCAGCCGCGCCTCCAGGGCGGCGGGCAGCGACGTGAAGCTGCGGGTATCCAACCGGTTCAATTCCTGCCAGGAGCCGTCCGGCTGCCTGCGCATGGGTTTCAGGTAGGTATTGGTGGGCCGTTCCGGCGTCCGCACCATCAGGTCCGTTTCCGCGCCGATGCGCTCCAGCGCCCGCAGCAGATCATATCCCTCACCGTCTTCCCCCAGCAGGCCTACGCAGCGCACCTGCGCCCCCAGCGCCCGCAGATTGCTAGTGACGGTGCCCGCCGCGCCGGGCAGCAATTTGCCGCCCACCACCTGATAGGCGGTCAGGCCGGTCTCCACCGAGGGCTCATCCTTGTCCGGGTCGATGTACAGGTACTTGTCCAGGCAAAAATCGCCGAACACCGTGATGCGCCTGCTGGGCACATCCGCCAGCCGGAAAAGAATATCTTTCACGCGTTTTTTCATGTTGCCCTCCTACGCTTTGGCCAGCGCCAGCCGGGCCAGGGTGGGCAAGGTCTGGCGGTGTTCCCCCTGCACGTAATAGCTCTTGCCGCCGTCCGCCACGGTGCGGGCCAGGATGGTCTTCCAGGGACGGAAATAGTACCGGGGATTGTCCTTGGGCGGCGCTTCCTCAATGGGCCCGTCGCCCAGTGGCTGCATATCCAGCACCGCGGTGGTGAAGTGGGCGATGGACTCCCCCCGTTGCTTCGCCACATTGCGGGCCATGGCCAACGCCTTCAGGTACACCTCCGGTCCGGTCACCGCCGAGCCGAAATTCAGGAAGACGCCGCCCTCCAGCCGGGTCACGGTCTGGGTATAGATCAGGAAATCGGTGTAGGTGGCCTGTCCCAACGCCGCGCCGTCGCAGTTGGGGTGCTCGTGGATGATATCGTTGCCGATGCCCACGTGCACCGTGGCCGGGATGCCCAGATGATAGGCCATGCCCAACACGCTGCTCTCCCGGTGGGGCAAATTTTCCTCCCAGATATACCGCCCCACCGCCTCGCCCAGGCCCAGCCCCTCCCGCGCGCCCCGGGCGATGATGTCGTTCATCTCGCCGCTCTCCCGCCACAGGCCGAACTGGCCCTCGCTGATATACCTGGCCACGCTCTCGCAGGTATAGCCGCAGCGGGACAGCTCGTAATCGTGGATGGCCCCCGCGCCGTTGGTGGCAAACTGGGTCACCAGCCCGGCCCGCATCAGGGCAATCATGTGGGGACCGCAGCCGGTGCGGATCACGTGGGCGCCATACATCAGCATGGAGGCCGCGCCCCTTTGCCTCGCGGCCAGCAAATCCTCCGCCAGCGCCGGCAGCGCCGGATGGTGGAAGGCGGGCAAAGGGTCATTCAGCCCCAGCATGATGCTGATATCCACATCGCTGACCCGCTCGGCGATGGGCAGGATGGACAGGGCCGACCGGTCAAATTGCGGAAATGGCATGTTATTTCCCTCCGTTCATCAGCGCATGGACCAAAGCCACGGCCCCGGTAAAATCCGGGATGATCATATCAGCCCCGGCCTCGATCAGACGGTTTCGTTTGTGCAGGTCGATGCCGGTTCTGCGCTGCTCGTCGGTGGCCACGCCTACGGCGTACCCGCCAATGCCGGCCACCAGCTCGATTTCCACAAAGCCGTCGCCGAAGGAGAGCAGCTCCGCTCCGGTAAGGTGGTTTTCCCGGATGATGTCGCGAATCACCAGCTCCTTGGAGCAATCGGTCATATTGTCCCGCGCGCCATGGATGCGGCCCCCAAACCACTGATCCAGGCCCAGCAGCTTGGCCTCACGGATGACGTCCGCCTCGTCGGTGCCGCTGGCCAGATGCAGCTGCAGGCCCTGCCGCTGCAGCAAGGTCAGCAATTGCCTGCTGCCCGGCACCAGGTATTCCTGCGGGTCCGCGCCCCCCTGTAGCGCCGCGATGCGCGCTTTGGTGTGCGCCTCCAATCGGCGAAGGTATTCGGCCTTGTACACCCCCGGGTCCCGGGCCGCGCCGCCGCGTTGCCGGACTTCCTCATCCAGCCGCATGCACTGGAAAATGGTCTGCTTGCCGGTGAGCCGGTCCACAAAGTCCAGGACAATCCCTTCGATGGCGGCGGGGTCCTCGGCCTGGGGCGTATCCCGCAGCACCTCAATAAAGTAAGGGATCATCATCTGCTGCCAGCCTTCCCGAATCAGGCTCAGCGTACCGTCAAAATCAAACAGCGCGAACCGGAAGGGCGCGGGACTGGGCGGCGTGCGCAAAATTTCCATGCACCATGGATCATCGTGGGCCGGTGTTTGTAGCTGCTTGGACATCTTTTTCCCCCATCTTACGCTCACGTTCAGAAAACGACCATAGCTATATACATAATATCACATCTTGATAGATTACGTCAATATCTATCTTTTTTACGCCGCTTCTCCGTGTAACCTGTGTGCTTCCGCCATCGTTTCTCGTTGCTTTTCCGGTTCCGCTATGGTACAATGACCAAGAACTTTTGGATTTTTTGGTTATTTTTGAGAATACCGGCCCAATGTATCAAATTCTGATACCTTGTCGGCATACAGAGAAGGGAGCACATGGCAAACCACGAACTGATGCGTAGCGCCAATCTGCTCAGTGTGTTCAATGCGGTGCGCGCCCATGGTCCGATCACAAAAAAGGAGCTGCAGCGGCGCACCGATCTCAGCTGGGGCAGTATTTCCGGCCTCACCGCGCTGCTGCTGGAGCGGGGTGTGTTGCGCCAGCAATCCGGCGAAAGCGCTCAGCAGCCGGGCCGCACGCCCAAGGGCTTCACCATCAACCCCGGTAAAAACCTCATCATCGGGGTGGATATCAACCTGCAGGGCGTCACAGGGGTGCTGCTGGACCTTTCGGGCCACATCCTGGCCTCTGTGGCGGAGCCCATGGAGGACAACAGCCGCCAGGCGCTGATGCCTCAATGCCTGCGTACCATCCGCCGCCTGCTCACCGACATGGCCGACCCCAGCGAGCTGCGGGGCATCGGCATCTCCTTCCCCGGCCATGTGAACCGGGAGAGCGGCCATTCGATACGCATCCAGCACCTGACCGATTTCGATGGCTATGATATCTGCGGCGAAATCCGCGCCGCTTTTGGCGTGGACGCCATCGTGGATCACGATACCAACTGCATCGCCATGGCCCAGCACCTGTACGGCGTGGTGCAGGATACCGATCACTTCCTGCTGGTGCGCCTGTGCGAGGGCATCGGCATGGCGGTGGTGCACGGGGGCGAGGCCCTCTACGGGCGCAGCGGGGCCACCGGGGAAATCGGCCACATGGTGGTGCACATCAACGGCCCCCGCTGCCAGTGCGGCAATCACGGCTGCCTGGAGACCTACGGCACCACCCGCTCCATTGTGGAACGCTGCGTTGAGGGCCTCCGGCTGGGGCAATGCGGAATCCTCCAAGAAATCTGCGGTGAGATGCCGCCGGACATCGAGATGGTGATGCGCGCCGCCCAGGCCGGGGACGCCTGCTGCGGGACGGTGCTGGGGCAGGCCATGGCCTACACCGGCATGGCCATCGCCAATGTGGCCAACATCCTGGATCCCGACTGCGTGGTGCTCTGCGGCCGGCTGGCCGGGTATCCGGCCTACGTGGCCGGGGTGGAACAGGCCGCCCAGGCCAACCTGTGGCGTGGCGGACCGCTGGATTTCCGCGTCGCGGAGCGCCACGGCATCGCGGCGGCCCAGGGCGCGGCGGCCATGTTCATCGAGCAGGTATTTTTGAAGACCATAGAATAGTACAGGGGGAATGCATCGTGATGACATCCAAGGAACGCCTCTACGCACGGCTGGAGGGCAAGCCGGTGGACAAAATCCCCAACCTGAACATCGTCATGGCCCTGGTTGCCAAGATGGCCGGGGTAAACTACGCGGAATACGCCCGGGATTACCGGAAGCTGGTGGAGGGCAACCTGCTGTGCGTGGAGCGGTATGGCATCGATGCGGTCAGCGCCATTTCCGACCCGATGCGGGAGGCCTCGGCCTATGGCGCGGCGGTGGAGTTTCCCCCCAACGGCGTGCCCTTCAGCCGTAGTCCCCTGCTGCAGGATCCGGTGAATCTCTCCATCCTGCGCAATGTGGACCCGGTGGACAGCCCCCGGACCCTGGACCGCATCCGGGCGGTGGAATCGCTGCACGCCAAGGCAGGCGACCAGTACCCGGTCATCGGCTGGGTGGAGGGCGTGCTGGCCGAGCTGGCGGATTTGCGGGGCGTCAATGAACTGCTGATGGACCTGGCCGACGAAGCGGAATACCTGGAAGAGGCCATGGCCCTTCTGCTCGAGGGGCAATGCCGCTTCGCCAAGGCCCAGGTGGATGCCGGCGCGGATTTCATCGGCGTGGGCAACGCGGTGGCCTCGCTGGTGGGCCCCGCCCTCTACGAGGAATACGCCATGCCCTGGGACAAGCGGCTGGTGTCCTATATTCATGGCCTGGGCGCGAAAGTGAAGCTGCACATCTGCGGCAATACCGGCCCGCTGCTGGCCCTCATCCGGGACCAGGTGGCCCCGGACATCATGGACATCGACTGGATGGTGGATTTCCAAAAGGCGGTCCAAATTTTCGATGGTTCGTCCACCGCCGTCAACGGCAACATGGACCCGGTGGCCGTCATGCTGCAGGGCGACGAAAACGCGGTGGACCGGGCGGTCTCCCATTGCATCGCGGCGGCGGTTGCCACCACCTGCATCGCGGCCGGCTGTGAAATCCCCGCCGCCACCCCGGAGGCCAACCTGCTGTTGATGGACAAGCTGCTGTACCGATGACGGGCGTTATGCTTTGACGTACCCATTCAGGAGGAGCCATGCAGATACTTCCCGGATTGTACCAGGTGGGCGGCAGCCTGAACGGCCTCACCGTCCCCGGCCCCTTTCTCTCGCCTGATTATCGGGATTGCAATACCTACGCCCTGGACACCGAGCAGGGGATCCTGTTGATGGATTGCGGCAACGGAGAGACCCTGCCGCAGATCTACGACAACCTGCGCCTGTGGGGCCTGGACCCGGCCCACATCAAGGCCTGCCTGCTCACCCATCCCCACATGGATCACACCGGGGCGGCGCATCTGCTGGCCCGGGAAGGTGTGGCGCTCTACGCCCACGCCGAGACCGCCGATGCTTTGGCCGCCGGGGACGAGCGCTGCTGCGGCTACCTGTACCACATGGATTTCCATCCCTGCCAGGTGGCCCACCGCCTGGTGGATGGGGATACGCCTGAGATTCTGGGCGTTGGCTTCCAGGTGATGCACCTGCCGGGCCACAGCCGGGGCTGCACCGCCTACCGCTTCCACTGGCAGGGACGGGATATCGTGCTCAGCGGCGATATCATTGGAACCCTGCTAGGCGGTTTCTTCGGCTGGGACGGCTCCATCGATTTCGACAAGCCTACCTACATCGAGTCCCTGCGCCGCTTCGCCCGGGTGGATATGGATATGATGCTGTCCGGTCACGGGCTGGTATACTGCCACCGGCCACGTCAGCGGGTGGAAGAGGTTCTCAATGAGGCCCTGATGCGGTGGCGCTAGGGACAAATACGAAATCCAAGACGCAGGAGGTATGCATCCATGAAACTCGGCGCATTCACGGCACTCTTCGCGGACCAGGACCTGAACAGCACCCTGGATTACCTGCAGGGGGTGGGTTTCGAGGCGGTGGAGCTTTACGCGGGGGCGCTGGCTCCTCCCGCCCATTGCGATCCTGCCATTTTGCTGCATGACGATGCCGCGCTGCAGACGTTCCGGGACACCCTGGACCGTCACCGGATGACGTTGAGCATGCTCAACTGCAGCGGCAATCCCGTCAGCCCGGACAAGAATATGGCCCGGCGCCATCACGAGGGCTTTGAAAATACCGTCCGCTTGGCGGAAAAGCTGGGCGTGGAGGGTGTTATCGTCTTTTCGGGATGTCCCGGCGGCAGCCCACGGGACGAGACCCCCAACTGGGTCACCTGTCCCTGGCCCGAGGAATACCTCGCCGTACTGGAATACCAGTGGAACGATGTGCTGATCCCCTATTGGCGGAAGGCCGCCGCGTTCGCCGCCGACCACGGCGTCACCAAGCTAGCCTTTGAGATGCACCCCGGCTTCTGCGTGTACAACCCCGAATCCCTGCTGAAGCTGCGGGCGGCGGTGGGACCCGCCATCGGTGCGAACTTCGATCCCAGCCACCTGTTCTGGCAGGGCATCCAGGCGGATCAGGCCATCCTGCAGCTGAACGAGGCCATCTTCCACTTCCATGCCAAGGATACCCGCATCTTCGCGGAAAACGTGGCCAGGAACGGCGTGCTGGACCCCAAGCACTACGGGCAACTGCGGGACCGGGCCTGGGTATTCGGCACCGTGGGCTACGGCCAGCCGGAAAGCGTATGGAAGAAGATCATCAACGCCCTGGCCATCATCGGCTACGATGATGTCATCAGCATCGAACATGAGGACGCTCTGATGAGCAAAAAGGAAGGTTTGGAAAAGGCCTATCATTTCCTGCGAAACTTAATGATAGCAGAGAAGCCCGGAGACATGTGGTGGGCATAAGTCAACAAACCTCCCCTTACACAGAAAGGAAGTAGAGCCATGTACAATCCCTTTCCCAGAGTGGACGTCGCCGGTGTTTCCACCTCCCGTATCCTCATCGGCACCAACTGGCTGCTGGGCTACAGCCATACCGGCTCCGCCGCCGACGCGATGATTCGAGACCGCTATCCGGACAGCAAAAGCCTCTACCCCATCTTCGAGGCCTATCTGGCCCACGGCATCGATACCATCATGGGCGCGGTGAGCCAGAACACGCGGCTGGCCGGCGCCATCGAGTACGCCCGGCAAAAGAGCGGCAAGGATATCGTCGTCGTGGATACCCCTATCCTCAACGTGCGGGATACGCCCGAAGGCCGCGCGGAGTCAAAGGCCATCATTGCGCGCGGAGCGAAGCTGGGCGCCTCCTTCTGCCTCATTCAGCATTCCGCGGCGGAACAGCTGCTGAATCTGCATGCCCAGACCATCGAGCGCATCGGCGATTACACCGACATGATCCGCGAGGCCGGGCTTATCCCCGGCGTCACCGCCCACATGCCGGAGCTGCTGCTCTTTTCCGATCAGAACGGCTATGATATCCAGACCTACGCCACCATGTACAATTGCCTGGGCTTCATGATGCACGTAGAGGTGGAATATATCGCCAGCATGATCCATCACGCCCAAAAGCCGGTGATGACTTTCAAATCCATGGCGGCAGGCCGCTGCACGCCCTACGTGGGTCTCAATTTCACCTGGAGCACCATCCGCCCGCAGGATATGATTGTGGCCGGCTGCCATACCCCGGAAGAGGTGCACGAGGTGGCGGAGATCTCCCACGCCCATTTCGAAGGCCGTTTCCCCAACATCGGCATGCGCTCCAGCCCGGATCTGAACCAGGCCGTCCTTCGTCACGAGTAAAGAGAGGTGCCGTTCCATCGGCATTTTGCACAAGAACGGGGGCCGTATCGCAGCGTACGGCCCCCGTTCTTGTGCAATCCCCTGCAAAAAAATGTGGAAATTTTGAAAAAGGGATTGACAGAAGCATAACATATGGCTATACTTATTAATAAGGTTAAATAAAGAGGTGAATTAGTAATGCTGGAACAGCGGGAAGCGATGTTGTCGGAAATCCTGCGGCTACCGACACTGGATGCCCATACCCATGTGGATGCCGGGCATCTGGCCGCCCGCGGCCTGCATGACGTGTTGCTGTATCACATGGTGGTATCGGAGCTGTACAGTGCCGGATGTCCCGACGGCGTACGCCTTTCCGAGGAGCCGGACGAGGCCGAGGTCACAGAGCGCATCGAGCGTGCCCTGCCCTATCTCCCCCGCATCCAGAATACCAGCATCTTTCACATTTGCCAAACCATCCTCCGGGATTTGTACGGGTGGGTGGAGGATATCACCCTGGAGAACTGGCGCACTTTGCACGGCATCATTCAGGATCGGGCGAAGGACCCCGCCTGGCCCCGGGAAATCCTGCGCCGCGCCGGCATCCGGCGCCTCTCCACCGAGTGGTGGCGCCGCAAGGACGGCAGCGCCGACGACATCCTGCAGTACGCGTTGGAATGGGCCTTTTTCGCGCGCTGCCAATGGGGACAGTTCGATACCGCCCTGCTGGAGCTGGAGGTCACCTGGGACAAGCAGGAAACCGGCGCACCGCTGCCGGTGACCCTCACGGAGACGCCCCAGGTGGAACGCCACATCCGGACCGTGCAGGACGCCAAAGATGCCATGGCGCACTACATCGCTTTGATTCCCTTCAAAGATATCCTGGCGGTACCCCAAAGCTTCTCCACCGATATCACCTACCGGACCGTATCCGATGACGAGATGCAGCAGGCCCTGGACAACCGGGCCTCCGCCGGCGTGTGGGAGCGGGACACCTACGCCTCCTACCTTTTGGAGCTGTTCCTGACGGAGGTGGAGAGGCACAACAAAGGCGGCGTGGTGCAGATCGCCCTGGGCGCGGAGCCCTTACCCTTCGAGAGCGGCAGCAAGCTGCGCGGCGATACCCTATTCGATCTGGCCGCCGTGGTAAGCCGGCACAAAGACATCAACTTCCAGGTCTTCCTGGCCAATGCCCCCCAGAACCAGGCGCTGTGCACCCTGGTGCGGGAGCTGCCGAACCTGTACACCATCGGCTTCTGGTGGCACAACTTCTACCCCACCCTGATGACCCAGGTGCTGGAGGAACGGTTGGATATGATTCCCATCAACAAGCAGATTGGCTTTTTCACAGACGCCTATTGCCTGGATTGGGCCTACGGGAAGTCGATGCTCATCCGCAACGTCATGGCGGACGTAATGACCGCGCGGGTCCAAAGCGGCCGCTATACCCACGCCCAGGCGCTGGACTTCTGCCGCGCGCTGCTGTATGACAATGCCCGTGATACCCTGGGCATGGGGTAATCCATAGAAAGACAGCGCGTTTTGCTTCAGCGTCCCCAACACCCAAAGAGCCAGCTTTTCGCGGAGAGGAGAAACCACGAAGCGCATGTGCTTCCCAGGCGCTGCCTGTGAAGACAGGAGCGCAGTGCGTTTCGGCGGAGGGAGCGATGCCATGGCAGCAATGAACGAAGTAAAGGCACGCAACATCCTGGACGTGGTCAAAACACTGCACCGAAAGGGGCCCATCTCCAAGCCGGCCATCGCGCGGGAATTGGGACTCACCGGCACCTCGGTGCACAATTTCATCAATGAGCTGCTGGGCCAGGGCGTGGCGGTGGAAGAGGGTATCGCCCAATCCCAGGGCGGACGCCGAGCCATCCTCTACAACATCAATCCGCGCTACGGTTACCTGATGGGCCAGGATATCACCCATACCCAGTTAAGCACCTATGTGTATGATATCAAGCTGAATCTGCTGTATGAGTCCAGCACCCGGATGCCTCCGGAATACAACCTCAAGGCGCTGGATACGATGCGCTGCGAGCTGAAGAAGGCGTTGGACAAAACCGCCATTCCCCAGGATCGCTGTTTCGGCATCGGCATCTCCATCCCCGGCTTGGTGAGTTACGAGAGCGGCGTGGTGCACGACATCCCCATCCTGCGCGGTTGGAACAACGTGCCGGTGAAGAGCTACCTGCAGGAACGCCTGCATCTGCTCACCTTGGTGGACAACAACGCCAACGCCATGGCGCTGGCCGACAAGTGGGTCCACGACCTGCCCGACGATGGCCTCATCGCTCTTTCCATCTCCCGTGGCATGGGCGCCGGCATCATCACCCGGGATGGGGTATTCCGGGGGGCCAAGTCCACCGCCGGAGAAATCGGCCATACCACCATCCGCTTCGACGGCATTCCCTGCTCCTGTGGCAACCGGGGCTGCCTGGACGCCTATGTCCGCGCCACCGAGAAGGCCTTGATCCGTAAGGTGGAAGAGAGCACCGGCCTGGAGATAGACGAGCTGGATCACCTGCAGGTCACGACGCTGATGCAGGCCGAGGACGAGGGCATTCAGCGCATCATGGATGAATTCGTGGAATACGTTTCCATCGGGCTGGACCACATCTACAAACTCTACGCGCCGGATCGCATCGTGATCCACAGCGACTGGCTCCTTCCCTTCCGGGATTTACGCTACCGCATCATCGATAATTTCTTTGCCCGCAACAGCTGGTTGCAGCATGATGAGCTGCAGATGCTGTTTCTGGGGGTAAAGGAGCCTCTTCGTTACGCGGGCGCGGTACAGGTGCTGGACTACATCTTCAGCACGGAACCCGGTGCGGGCCGCGGATATTTCCAGTCGATGACCAACTAGCCTGGCGTAGTTTCCCCCGCGGACACAGACGGCTCCGCAAAAGTGGCGATGCGCATCTCCTTCTATCGGCAAGCGGCATGTTTCGCAGTGATGTATCCCGCAAGGCAACGCGTCTTGCATCCCCCATGTTTCGGTGAGGCGTTCGGTTCTGTGTCCTGGTGTGGGAAAAGTAGCCCGGGCAATTGCCGCGTTCAGCGTGCGCGTGCACGGCCCGACCTCCGCTCCTAGCCCGGATGGAACGATGTCCTTATTGAATAGGCACTCACACCTGTCCCCAAATACGGATCTAGAAATGGAGGAGAACTATGAAAAAATTGCTCGCTATCTTCCTGGTACTCACGCTGATGCTGGCCGTGACTAGCTTCGCCAGCGCCGCCGAGGGCGACAAGCAGCTCTGCTTCGTCATGCCCAACGCCACCCATGGCTTCATGGCGGCGGCCATCCAGTGCGCCCAGACCGGTCTGGAGGCCGGCAAGGCCAACAACCCCGGTGTGGAGCCTCGCCTGCTGACCTCCGCCGATGCCTCGGAGCAGAACAACCAGCTGGACACCCTCATCAATGAGAAAGTGGATACCATCGTGCTGTGGCCCCACAACGGCGATGACCTGCGCGCCGGCGCCCAGAAGGTCCTCGACGCCGGCATTCCGCTGGTGGTGTTCGACAGGCTCATTGCCGACATCGAGCCGATCTCCGAGGTGGACATGGACAACGTCGAGTACGGCGCTTCCTCCGCCCGTTTCCTGAATGAATTCTTCAAGGACAGGCTGGATGCCGGCGAGAAGATTCAGGTGCTGGAGTTCCGCGGCGACATGTCCACCGCCTCCACCATGCGCAGCGATGGCTTCAACGCGGCCAAGCACGAGAACATCGAGATCGTGCAGAGCTTCTCCACCGACTGGCAGCGCGCCAAGGGCATGGACTACATGCAGAGCTTCCTGATCGATAGCCCCCAGGATTTGGTGGAGTCGATCGACGCCATCTTCACCCATGACGGGGAGCCCACGATGGGCGTCTATGACGCGATGCAGGACTACAAAGGCCCCGCCTCCCTGGAGAACATCAAGGCCCTGGCCGGCATGGGCGCGGATCTGACCACCATCGCCGTCACCAAGGATCTGCTGGAGCAGTTCAACATCGTCCATCGTGTGGTGTATGTGCCCCCCAGTGTGACCGACTTCGGCGTTGCGGTTGGCTACGATGTGGTCAATGGCAAGGAAGTGCCCAAGCAGGTCAAAATCGGCTACGTGGAAATTACCCTGGACAATTATCAGGGCTTCCTGGACAATCCCGACAGCCTGAACCAACTGGTGGTAGAGTACTAAGACGCAAGACTGACCGGCATCCCGGCGGCGGGGCCGCTGGGATGCCTTTTCACAGGCGGGCGCAGAGGCGGAGTTTTCACAAGGAAGCCCGCATTTTCGGAAGACGAGGAGTGGCAGCATGGACCTTCGTATGGAAAACATCTCCATGTTTTTTGGAGCGTTCCAGGCGCTTATTGATGTCAATTTCTCGGTAGGCGAGAGGGAAATCCACGGTTTACTGGGGGAAAACGGTGCGGGCAAGTCCACGCTGATGAATATTCTGGCGGGCATCCTGCGGCCTGCCGCCGGCTCCATCATCATCGACGGGCAGGAAGTATCCGATATGACCACCAAAAAGGCGATGAAGATGGGCATACGCTTCATCCACCAGGAGCTCAGCGTCATCGACGATCTCCGGGTGTACGAAAACATCTTCCTGGCGGGGGAACTCACGAAAAAGACCGGTCTTCTCAATAAAAAGCAGATGATTCAGGAGACCCGGAAGCTGCTGGAGCGGATGAATCTGCAGATCGACCCGTGCGCCTATGTGCGGGATTTGGATACCTCCCGCAAGCAGCTGGTGGAAATAGCCAAGTCCATCATGTTCGACGCCAAGCTCATCATCATGGACGAGCCCACCACCTCCCTGACCAACAAGGAGATAGAGGTTCTTTTCGGTTTGATGCGGAAGCTGCGGGATGAGGGCGTCAGCCTCATCTACATCTCCCACAAGATGCCGGAGCTTTTTGCCGTCTGCGATACTTACACCGTCCTGCGGGACGGCAGATTCATCCAGAGCGGCCAATTCAAGGACATTAATGAACAGCAGATGACGAACCTGCTGGTGGGCAGCACGGTGGTGGAAACCCACCATGGCGGATCCAAATGCACCGGAGAGGTGTACCTGGAGGCAGAAAACCTCAGCTGTGAGCCGTTTTTTCACGACATCTCCTTCTCCGTCAAATGCGGCGAGGTGGTGGCCATCACCGGGCTCTTCGGCGACGGGCGCGGCGAGCTGTCTGAATGCCTGTTTGGCGCGCGCAAGCTTACCGGCGGTACCATCAAGCTGAAGGGAAAGCCGCTGTCGCTGAAGAGCATCAGCGGGGTGATGAAGGCCGGGATGGGCATGATGCAGCGCAGCCGGAAAGAGCGCTCGGTATTGCCCGATCTTTCCATCCTGAACAATGCCTCCATGGCCTACTACACCAAAACCCCAAATGGGCCGATCATCAAAAAGAAAGATGACTTGAGCCGTTTCCATGAAATGGTCAAGATTACCAATATCAGATACGGCAATCCAGATCACTACATCACCTCCCTGTCCGGCGGCAATCAGCAGAAGGTGATCCTGGCCCGCTGGCTGGAGACCGACGCTGATGTCTACATCTTGGACAATCCCACCCAGGGCATCGATGTGGGCGCCAAGTTCGAGGTGTACAAGCTCATCAACGAAATGGTAGAGGCCGGGAAAAGCATCGTCATCTTCAGCTCCGAATTCCCCGAAATCCACCGTGTCTGCGACCGGTGCATCGTTATGTACAAGGGCAGAATCAACGCGATGCTGGAACGGGCGGATTTGACCGAAACGAATGTGATGTATTATTCAACCGGAGCAAATATGGAGGTGGCACAATGAGCGAGCAAACCGCAACCCCGCGCCTGGACGTGTTGGGCAAAACCAAGCAGGTTTATTCCAAGTACGCGTATTTTTTCACCTTTTTGCTGTTGCTGTTGATCATGATCATCATCAACCCCAACTACCTCAGCTATGCCAGCCTCTCCACTCTGGTGATGCAGAGCACCATCAAGGGCATTCTGGCGCTGGGCATGACCTTTGTCATCATCGCCGGGATGATTGACCTGTCCATCGGCTCCAACATCGCCATTACCGCCGGGCTGGGCGTGCTGGTGCTCAATGCCACCGGCTCCCCCTGGCTGATGTTGATTTTCTGCCTGGCATTTTCCACGCTGCTGACCAGTTTCAACGGCTTCTTTATCACCAAGGGCAAAATCGCGCCCTTCATCGTCACTTTGGCCACCACCTCCATCTTCCGTTCCATCATCGTGCAGCTGGGACAGGGTGGCCCCTTCAATGTGGACAGCCAGATATTGTCCTCCTTCCGCCTCGTCGCGGCAGGCTACACCCTGGGCATCCCCAACCTGGCGTTCATTTTCATCGTATTGGCCCTCATCATGGCCTTCATCTCCATCCAGACCAAGTTCGGCCGGTACATCTATGCCGTGGGCTCCAATGAGACGGCCGCAAGGCTGGCCGGTGTAAGCGTCCACAAGGTCAAGATGCAGATTTTCATGGTGCTGGGCCTGATGGTGGGTATCACCTCCTTCCTGTTCACCTCCCGCCTGTCCTCGGTCACGGCGGCCACGGCGGGCCAGAATTACGAGCTGGATGCCATCGCGGCGGCGGTCATCGGCGGCACCTCCTTCAATGGAGGACGCGGGCGCATCGCGGGTACCTTCTTCGGTGCGCTCTCCCTGCAAATGATCGAGAGCTTGCTGGTGGCGGCCCGCATTCCCCCATTCCTCACCGGCCTGGTGAAGGGGTCCATCATCCTCATTGCGGTGCTGCTGCAATCCAAGAAGGGACAAGAGTAAGGGGTATAGGCATCGCATCATACGCCGTCCGACAAGTACGGACGGCGTTTTATAAAGGGGAAGGATACTATGACCGGCAGAGAGAGGCTGCGGTGCGCCCTGCGAGGTGAGCCCGTGGACCGTCCCCCCACTGATTTCTGGGCGGAAGAGGTCACCAAGGAACGATTGTACCAGTACCTGGGCCATCGGGATCTGGATCGTTTCCTGGATGAGATGCGGGTAGATATCCGGGAGACCGACGCCATCGCGCCCCCGGAGACCCACCTGGGCGACGGCGTCTACCAGAATTACTGGGGCGAGCGCTATGTATACCGCCAGCTGGAATACGGGAAGATGCGCGACGACATGCCCGGCGCGCTGTCGCAGGCGGAAAGCCTGGAGGAAATCCAGGCCTTTCCCTGGCCTGACAACGACGTCTTCGACTATCGCCTGCTGGGCGAGCGCTGCCGGGAAATCCGGGACAAGGGCTGTGCGGTGCGGTACGGCTTCGCCGATGTGTGGCAGCGGCCCACTTTGGTGCGCGGCATGGAAAATGCCATGATAGACATGTGCGAAAATCCGGCGTGGACCCAGTGGATGAGCCGCAAGTTCACCGACTTCTACCTGGAGGATTACCGCCGGGCCTGGGAGGCCAGCGGCGGACGCATCGATCTGTTCGTGGTGCTCAGCGATTTGGGGGCCCAGCGGGGCCCGCTCATCTCCCGGGAGATGTTCCAGACGTTCATTTTCCCCTATCTGAAGGAGATGGCGGATCTGGCCCATGGTTTCGGCGCGGGGCTGTTCTTCCACTCTTGCGGGGATATCAGCAGCTTCCTTCCGGACATCATCCGCGCCGGCGTGGACGTACAAAATCCGCTGCAGCCGGTGGGTGAAAACATGCAGCCGGAAGCGCTGGCCAGGTACAAGGGGCAGATTTGCTTCCACGGCGGCATGGACGTACAGGGCCTGCTGCCCACCGCCACGGCGGAGGAGATCCACGCCCAGGCCCATCGGTACTTCGATATCCTGGGGCCCGGCTACGTCCTGGCCCCCACCCACCTGTTCCAGCCGGATATCCCGCCGGAGAATATCATCGCGGTGTACCAAGCCTTCGCGTGATAAGGAGGGAATACCTGTGACCTCCAAACAAGTGGTCAGCGACGCCATCCATTTTCGCGGCCCCGCCTGGCTGCCCCTTTTCTATAAAAATAAAGACCGGGACAAATCCGACATCCTGATGCTGAACTACGGCACGGCCGCGGGTTTCACGCCGCCGGTCCCCGGCGAGGACGAGTGGGGTGTGATCTGGGAGGACCTGAACAACGGCACCATGGGCCAGCCGGTGTTCTCGCCACTGGCCGGAGACATATCTTTGCTGGACCGCTACCGCTTCCTGGACCCGGACGCGCCGGGCCGCTTTGATGAGGTCAGGCGCATCGCCCGCACCCACGGTGACAAATACCTCATCGGGGATTTGCACCTCTCCGGCTTCGCGGTGCTCACCGGCCTGCGGGGCTTCTCCACCGCCCTGGAGGACCTCTATCTGGAGCCGGATTACTTCCGCCGCCTGCTGCACCGCATCATGGAGGTGGAAAACGGGCTGATTCGCGGCTTCATGAAGGCCGGCATGGACGGCATCGCCTTCTTTGACGACTGGGGCAGCCAGCTGGGGATGCTCATCTCCCCTGTCCAGTGGCGGGAATTCTTTGCCCCGGTGTACCGGCGGCAGTTCGATTTGATTCATAGCCTGGGCGGCGACGTCTATTTCCACAGCTGCGGCGATGTCCGGGAAATTCTGCCGGATCTCATCCACCTGGGGGCCGACGTGCTGAACCTGAACCAGCCGGACATCTTCCCCATGGAATGGTTGTCCGCAAACTACAAAGGCCTCACCTGCTTCAACTGCCCGGTGGATCACCAGACGGTGGCGGTGTACGGCAACGACGCCGAAATCCATGCCTATGTGGACGCCCTGGTGGCACAGCTTGCCACAGCCACGGGCGGTTACCTGGGTTATATTGAGGAATACAGCTGCGTGGGCGTCAGCGACGAAAACTACGACAGCATTTCCCGCGCCTTTCAGGGGCGCAGGTACAACACCTATCCTCCAAAGGAGTCTCCGAAATGAACGCAAACCAAGACACGATGTATGCGGCGGTGTTCCACGGCCCCGGCGATATCCGCCTGGAGCGGGTGGAAAAGCCCGCGTGCCCGGCGGGCGGCGCGTTGGTTCGCCTCACCGGCAGCATGATCTGCGGCAGCGATATCAAGATCGCCACCTATGGCCATCCCGCCATCACGCCACCGCAAATCCTGGGGCACGAGGCCTGTGGCGTCATCGAGCAACTGGGCGGCGACTACCCGGAATACCAGGTGGGTATGCGGGTGGCCATAGAACCCAACATCCCCTGCGGCAAGTGCCCCAACTGCCAACGGGGCCTGTTTCACATCTGCCGGCACAGCCGGAGCCTGTCGCTGCACTACCAGGGCACCTTCGCGGAATACCTGGCGATACCCGCCCAGGCGCTGCGGATGGGCAACCTGATCCCCATCGGTCCGGAAATCTCGGATGAACAGGCCTGCCTGGCGGAGCCGCTGGCTTGCTGCATCAATGGTCAGGACCCCTTGGCGATTCGCCCCGGAGAGAGCGTGCTGGTGGTGGGCGCCGGACCCATAGGCATCCTGCACGCGGAGCTGGCGACGCTTTCCGGCGCGGGGGTCGTGATGGTGTCGGAGACCTCCCCCCAGCGCATCGAAATCGCGCGGCGTTTCGGCTACACACGCCTCATTGATTCCACCGGGGAGGACCTGCGGGAAGCGGTGCTGGCGGCCACAGGGGAACGGGGCGCGGAGGTGGCCATCGTCACCGCCCCGGCCCGCGCGCCCATGGAGCAGGCGGTGGGCATGCTGGACTACCGGGGCAGGCTCAGCCTATTCGCCAGCCTCCCCAAGGATATGCCGGACATCACCCTGGACAGCCGCGCGGTGCATTACAAGGAGCTTTCCATCTTCGGCGCTTCCTCCTCCGCTGTGCGGCACATGCAGCGGGCGCTGGCCATCCTGCGGGCCGGGCGCATTGACGCGGACCGCATCGTCACCCATCGCCTGCCGCTGAGCCGCCTGGCTGAGGGCATCCGAATGGCGGCCAGCGGAGAGGCCCTGAAGGTGTTCATGCACAATGATCAGATTTAATGGGAAAGAGGGACATCATGGCTAAGAAACAATTCGCTTCTATCCTGGACGCCGCCCTACTGGAGCCGGAAACCACCCTGGAGGAACTCCGGCAGCTCTGCGAGGCCGCCAAAGCGGAAGGCTACGCCGCGGTGGCGGTGATGCCTTCCCGGGTTAAGGATGCGGCAAACTTCCTGCAGGGCAGCCCGGTGGGCGTGGATGTGGCGGTGGGTTTCCCCTTCGGCATGACCACCCCGGCGGTGAAAGCCTTTGAGGCCGCCGAGGCCATCGACCATGGCGCCACGGAGGTGGACATGGTCATCAACATCGGCCAGCTGAAGGACGGCAACGACCAGGCTGTGCTGGACGACATGCGGGCCGTAGTACAGGCGGTGAAGGCCAAGGGCGACCATATCGTCAAGGCCATCTTCGAGACCGGTATCCTCACCGAGGCGGAGATCATCCGCGCCAGTGAGCTGGCCACCCAGGCGGGCATGGATTTCGTCAAGACCTCCACCGGCTTCCGGGGCGACGGCGCATCCGTGGAGATCCTCACTTTGATGCGTCAGCACATCGGCCCCCAGGTGCAGCTCAAGGCCTCCGGCCAGGTACGCACCTACGAAAAGGCGCTGGCCTTCACCGAGGCGGGCTGCACCCGCCTGGGCTGCAGCGCCAGGAGCGCCCGGGCCATCGTCGAGGGCGGAATAAACAGTACCCCGTAGAATGGGCAGCCAAATCATCTCCACCCGTTCAGTGCCCTCTCTCGCGTCGCTTGACCTATTTTTTACCAGGTCCTGCCTGGGTTTGCATCGTCCAGGTGAGTTTTGTCCCGTTTAGCCGGGGAGAAAAGTGGCAAGCTCGAGTTTAGAATTGGAACAATACAAGAAAGCCCGCTATCAGCAAAACCGTTCCCACACCTCTAAGCACAATGACGTAGGCGTTCGAACAGGTTGCCGTTTTGCTTTTTTCCGTCTTCCATGCTTCTGTCCATTTCCATATTTGCTTTGGACAGCATAACAGCAGTAGGGAAAGAAGCAGTAACAATATCCCCGAGATGTGTTCCTGTATCATACATGACCCTCCCAATCAAAAATCAGCCGCATTCCAGGTCCATTGCTGCCATAGCACTGGAACCTCCCGTAAGTTACGGGTTCAGGTAACAACTTACAATAGTTTTGGATCGTATTCAATCGATACATCTTTCTCCATTCGATTTATCCCATCGCAATGAAGAGGATAGCCCAATGGATTGCCACAATGAACAGGGCAATCACCAACGCCAAGGCATCCGGCCGGGTCTTCTTTGAGCGATACTTAACCATGTAGTAAATAACCGCAGGCGTTAGCGCAGTTATAAATGCAAACCGCCTATCGATCGTTTTAACGTGGCCACCCACTCCCCAATGGTATGGAATTTGGTCGGGCAGGCGTGAATGAATAAGGATTGTTGCAGCGAATGACAGCACTGTTATTGCAATCACGATCTTGTCGAACGGTCTTGACCGTTTCTCTTTGTCCACTGTTTAACTCTCCGTTCCTCTTATGCGTCATAATATATTGATCCAGCATATATGCTCTGATTTCAGAGGGCATGGTGCCCAATCTCTTTACCAGACCCTAGTTTGCTTCATATGCAAGCGCATCGTTTACTGCGCTCTTGATGATTTGGCTTGAGGATGTTGCTCCGCTTATGGCATCTACATCGTAGGTGTTCAGGGCAATCATGTCCTCTACGATACCCTCTGCCCTTGTCCCAAGCCCGTTATCGTGCTTTAGTATGTCAATTCCGATTATTTTATGATCGCTTACTTCAACAGCGACCGCTGCTTTTACAAAGGTTGTTTCCGCCTGCCCCTGATATATCCCATCCTTCAATTCATTTAAATCAATCTCACAATACTGTAAGCCTGCCAACTCATCCTCCATCTTGACAGACATCAACAACACAACGGCGGAAAATATCCCTCCTATGGCAGCAACCACAGCCAAGATTTGAAACATCCGTTTCATCGCGCTCGCCCTCCTTCCGATAATGGTCTGCATCATGGACTGATGCAATAGAGCAGATTCATCATTCATGAATGTTTTTATTTATGGTCCTTCTTGTGGATAAAAGCATGGGGTTGAAATACTTCTTCCAGAACCTGTTGGCAAACAAATTTGCTGTTTCAAAATCGACATGAATCCCGTCAATTCCGTTATTGCTACAATAATCAAATACGCTTTTTACCAAATCTCTCCCCAATCCCTTCCCCCTGTATTCAGGCTTTAGATAAGCGCCTATCTCGTCGATCAGGCCACAATTCTTTATGGACAGATCAAAAATGTTGGGGCTTTTTGATGTTCCTACATGGATAAACCCTATTGCACACTGAGCATCCCAGGCTATAAATACCTTATTCTCAATGAGAATCTTCTCAATGTCTCCCTTTAAATATCGACCTCTATTAAGGAAGATCGGCGCCGACTTATAGTATTCTTTCGATTCTTCTACCAAATCATATAGTAGTTCTGCATCTTGAGGTTTCGCATCTCTGACTTCATATCCCGAACTAATAGTTAACGTATCGTTTGTATGGGTATATGCGTCTACCAAATACGAACCAAAACCTAAGTCATAAAGAATGTCTCTCAGTTTCGTATCCATATAGAAAATGGTCCACATATGATTAAAAACAGCCCTGTCAACCCACTCCCTGGAGATATATTGATACATAGACAGATATGCTTCTTCCTTGTGTTCGTCAATGGCCGCGTGGGCAATCGCTGGGCAGAATACCGACTTTTCCCCATGAAACGGGAACTCATCATAGGTTAAGTATCCAAGCAATTCTCTGCCGGATTTTGCGACAATCGCAGCTCCATGGGAAACTTTTTTTGTCAGGTAGCGGGTTATCTCACTGACGTCATCTGTCCAATAGCTCGGGAACAGATCAGACCTGCCGCAATATTGCTCATATTGTTGGATCCAGATGGCTACAGCCGCGGCAACGTCCGGCTCTTGCATCCTCCGTATTCCATAATTGTTCACCATTCATTGCCTCCCCGCGTTTACCATTAAACCATCGCTCTTCCTGATACTCGCCAAAACAATTCGCTTTAGATAGTGGCAAACAAATACCCGGTACCAACCATCAGCACATTGCTGAAACTGTGCATCATCATCGGATATAGAATGCTTTTGGTTCTTTGATACACAATTCCCTGAATGCTGCCCAAAGCAAAGGAATACACCAGTTGAAATGGATCAGCCCGGAAAACGAAAGGATTGAGTGACCAACTGGTATGGGCCAATGAAAACAGGATCGCAGTGAGGATGACTTCTAAAGTGAGGCTTCCCTTGACCGGGATACTCCTGCCAAAGGCGCAGATAAGCATCGTCATTGGCAAAGCTCGGTAGATTATCTCTTCAGATGGCCCGCTCAAGAACAACTGGAAGCCCAAAGTGCCAAGGATGCTTCTTCCATCCAGTGGAAAAGCATAGTGGGGCAACTGATCGTTGAAATACATCAGAATGTGCACTGCAATTGATAGAGCGGAGAAAGCCGCAGTATACAAAGCCACGAATCTGACTCCCTTCTTCGAGTCGCCAAGCTGAAACCAAAATTTTAGATGAAACCGTTTCCTCAAGTACGCGATGACAGCGAAGGCCAGCAACATCTGGACGGCATGGTGAATGGAGATGCCGGCGAATGCGTTATAGGGATCGAGGCGCTGGAAGGATATCCAATCAGCGGCGAGATGACCCGCCCTCCCGAAGAGAATCTGTACCAGAAATAATGCAGCCATTGTCACGAAGCCAAGAGTGATTCTGTTCTGCTTGAACATGCCCATAAACTTGCGGCCTAGTGCATTGTTCTGCTTACGGTCAACTCCAGCATGATGGTTCACGAGCTCCAATCGCTGCAAGTCAGATGTTTTGTCATTCAATGCGCTCATTTTTGCATCCTCCATTTTCGATAGAAATCCATTCCTCATGGTTGCCTCCCGTGCCCTTTGGCCGATACAGACTCTAATGTAATCTTCATCAATCCTTTCGGATTGTCAAAAATCTCTTACTCCGTCGTTGATAGTCCTGTCATCTATGCCTGGAAATTGATATCTATCCATCATAGTTAGGCCCTTAATATTCACGACAATACTCCCTCGCTATTATTAATTAACGTTCGTTAGATACACGACAAACCGTTGCCAGCCACTTTGCATTGCGGTCCTTATTTTAGGATGCGGGGATATTCGGTTGGATGTGCTTACCTAAAACAAGTGAAATCTCCGCCCTGATATCCTCTTCTGGCATGTGTCTGCCCTTAACAACAATTTCAAGAATCAACGTGTCCAGGAGATGGATAAGCGTGCGGACAACCACGGCGCAATTGGCGGGACTTGACAAGTAAGGCTTTAGGATTTCAGCATGTCGGGTAAATACGGATTCTTCGTAATTTTCCATGGCTTGAATATGTTCCTCGTCACCATCAAAAGACAAGTATACTTTGATGCCAAGCCGATAGAGGTGTCTATCATGCCTGGATAAGCTATTTAGGTTATGGACAAGCTCCGTGTAGTAGTCCACAGCATTGCCAATTTTCAGAGGCATTGCCAGCCTTTTTAACAGTTCAAGGTAATCCTCCCTGATGATTTCATCAAACAGCTCTTTCTTGCTCTTGTAATAGTAATAGATCATCGGTAAGGAGCAATTCACTTCATGCGCGATATTTCGAATGGTGGTTCCGTGATATCCGTTGCTGTTGAAATGCTCGACCGCCACTTCCTTGATCCGAATCCGCAAATCCTTCTCTCCCATTCGCGTCACCACCAATATTAATATAACGTTCGTTAGTATTGTATCATGCATCTTTCCAAAATGCAACACCACTATGCGTTAATTTTCCAGGGGTGTTAATTATCGAGATTCGGCGGAGCCTGAGCGACTGATTCAGTGTGGCGCTCAACCAAGCGAACTATCAACAGCGATACGGCAGTCTGGCAAAGCGTTATGAGGATGCGGCTATGAGGGTTGCGGCCATCATTGTATCAAAATCTATTCTATTAGCCAGTTCAACGCAACTTTCCTCTATATAATGAAGGAAGCCATATGCGTTTTAGCCGGCAGCATTTTTCCGGACGGCCTTACACATGAATGGCCGGTGAGATCGTGTTCCCCAGTTTCGTGATACAAGGGCTAAACCGCCCGGCAGGGTGAATGAAACAGCTGCGCTGGGAAGATTTTCCTCTTTAAGGCCGTTTATCTTCCAGGAGGTGCATGTGATCTATGTGCTATTCATCTTCAAAGCGTTTCATCATCTGGTTGTTAGCCGTTATTCAAATCTCGAGTCTGGGGAGAGCCCTGGCGGCCGCGCAACGCCCCTCCACGCAAAATGCCATCTTGCAAAAGGCGGCCCAAAACGCCATTCACAGGGTCTCGGACGAAGGCCGGGTGGGTTGTGTGGTGGTGTTGGATATGCAGGGCCGGGTGCTGGCCATGGCTGATACAGGCAGTTCGGGGGACACCCCTCTGGCGCTCAGCCTGCGGGGCACCCCGGGGCGGTTGTTCACGCCTTTCACAGCTTTGGCAGCCCTGGCAGGCGGATACCTCACATTGGACGAAACCATTTCCGAGTTGGGGGCTTTTAGCGAGGTAAACCCGCGGCACCCCTCCTATTGCTGGATTTCGGCAGAACAACGCTACAAGCATCAAAATCAAACTGTCGGACTGGCCCTTGCCAATACCTGCGATTATTTCTTTTATACGCTGGGCCATCGAATGGGCTTGGCAAACTGGCAGGCAATGGGGGAAAAGCTGGGCCTAAGCCGCCCAAGCGGGCTGAACGCGCCGGGGGAATCGGCCAATGTTCTGGCGCGGGAGGACATTTTGGAGGCGGTGATGGGCCGCTCCACTTCCCAGATTACCCCCATGGCCATGGCACGGTATTGGGTGGCCCTGGGCAACGGCGGCTATGTGTATGATCCCGTCGTTTTTCAGGACGAAGCCCCAAAGCTGGCCGGGGACCTTTCGGCGGAGCTTGGCCCCTATCTGCCCACGATCCTTTCGGCGATGGAGGGCGTGATTGATGTCACCGGAGTGTCGCCCAAGCACTTTCGTAAGTGCGAGTATCGCGACCAGATTTACTCCATCATTGCCACGGAAGCGCTGGCCGGCCAGGGTTCCGTCAGTTGGATTGCGGGTCTGGCCCCTGTTGGCAAGCCGGAAATCTGCGTGGTGGCCTTTTGGAAGGGCGGCGACCGGATTCCCCGGGTGGTTTCCGTTTTTCAGGGTGTCATGGACGCGTATTTTGACCAACCATAGCCGTATAAATGTAAATTTGACGTTGTGGAGAGGCAAAAGGATTCCTTGCCACTACTTGCGCCCATGGGTACCGGTATTGGCCCCATGGACGCGTTTTTGTCATTCACAATTGCTCCCCCTTTTCTTCACCTCTCCCGACCCTTTGGAGCCGTGTGTTTTATCTTTGGCTGGGGCGGCTTCATCGGTGCGCTGAGATGCGCCATAACAGATGGTCCCTACCCTTGTTATTTTGGGTGACCTGGACTATGATACCAGTAATGATCGGGCGAAGATTCCGGTCACTATAAGAACGAAGGAAAGCTACGATGGACAAATACGCTTGTTTAAAAGACTTGTGGGACTATCTATACAAGGAGGATCCCCTTCAACCGGCGGATGCCATTATCGGCTTTGGCAGCCACGATCAAACCATCGCCACCCGCGCCGCCCAGCTATACAAAGCAAAGTGGGCGCCTATCATTCTGTTTACGGGGTATCTGGGCAAGGGCACCATGGGGGTTTTCCCAAAGCCAGAGGCGGAGCTTTTTGCTGAAATCGCCATGAAAGAAGGCGTTCCGTCCGAAGCGATCCTCATTGAAAACAAAGCCACCAACACAGGCGAGAATATTCACTTTGCCAGAAGGATGTTTGAAAGCAAGGGTATGGCCCCAAAGACCATCATTGCCGTCCACAAGCCCTATATGACCCGGCGGGTCTGGGCAGCTCTTCAAAAGCAGTGGCCGGAGGTGGAGGTCATTGTAGCTCCGGGGAATCCGTCCCTGGAGGACTATGTGGCCGGCATGCTGGCGGACGGTGTGGAGGAAAGCGAGATCATCAACAGCTTGGTGGGGGATTTTCAGCGGATGGATGCGTTTGCCAAGCTTGGCTATCAAATCCCACAGGAGATTCCGCCCCATACCATGGCCTCCTATGAGGCGCTGGTGAAGCTTGGATATGATCGATATGTTGTATGACGTGAAAATGCGGCCATAAAGAGGGCATCCGTTCCTGCAAAAACGTTCAGCGGTCCTTGACTTCCATCTGTTTTAAGCATATATTAACAATGTTCATTATTTATATCTATGTTAATAACCGGGAGGTGGTCATGGGCCATATGAGACATAAGGAGAACAGCCTCAAGAGCGGGCGCATCCGGTCCTACTTCATTGAAGCAGCGAAAGAGATCATCATCCGGGATGGTGTGGAAAGCGTGTCTGTCCGCAAGGTGGGGGAACTGGCGGGATACTCCTACGCCACGATCTACAACTATTTTCGCGACCTCAACCAACTGCTGCAAGAAACCAAGCTGTGCATGATCCGGGATATGGCCGCGTATATGGGCAGCGTACAGGGCAAGAAGGCCAACGGCCTGGATGAAATCAAGCGGCTCAATCGCATGTACGCATGCTATTACCTTGAGCACCCGCACGTTTTCCGCTTTTTCTATTCCTATCGGCTTACCGGCGAACCAAAAGCCGCCGAGCAATCCTTCGACTATGAGGCCAGTTGGCGCGACACCTATCAGTGTTTCGTGGCGGATGGCACAATCCGCGAAGAGGATGTGAGCATTGTGGCAAAGGCTCTCATCTATGCGCTGCATGGCCTGCTGGCATTATTCTTCTCAGACAACGGGCTTACACAGGAAGCGCTGTTCAACGATCTGGATCAACTGACCGAATATCTGCTGATAAGGAGGGCTTCACCATGAACATTGGCATCATGATCTTCTCCCGTACAGGCAACACCCTGTTGGTGGCGGAAAAGGTACGGGACGCCTGCCTTGCCCAGGGGCATACCGCTGTGATCCACCGGGTCCGCGCGGAAAACGAGGACCCCAACAGCAAGCTTCCCCTGCGGCTGATCAGCGCACCCGACCCGACGCCCTTTGACGCTGTGATCTTCGGCGGGCCTGTAGAGGCTTTCTCCCTTTCCCCATTATGAAAGCATATCTAAAGCAACTGCCGCAAATCCCGGGTAAGAAGGCGGAGTGCTTCGTTACGCAGCAATTTCCCAAACCCTGGATGGGCGGAACCCATGCCGTGAAACAAATGCGTGTCCTGTGCCAGTCCAAAGGCGCGGATGTGGCCCAAACCGGCATTGTCAATTGGATGAATCAATCCCGCAACGCCCAGATCGCCGATGTGGCATCCAAGCTCGGCAAGCTAGAAAGGAAGGCACTATGAAAAGGGTTCTTCAGCGGATTGGGATCGGCTTTCTCGCATTCATCCTGGTGATCATGATCTATGCGTTTCTGGGCAAGGCGCAGACCCTGGCGCTTCAGATCGGTTCGGTAGACCTTTCCGGCATTCCGGATGGCGAGCATCCGGGACAATATGATTGCTACCGTTGGAGCAATGCGGTCCAGGTCGCCGTTGCGGATCACCGGATCACAGAAATCAAGCTCGTCAAAGGGCCCACCGGGCGGGAGGGCATCAGGGAGGATCTGGAGAACCGTATCATCAAAGCGCAAAGCCCGGCCGTTGACGCGGTATCAGGCGCTACCGCTGACAGCAAAGCCTTTTTGAAGGCCGTTGAAAATGCGCTTCAAAATGCGCGGTAGCGTAGGGTGCATCCTGGAGGGCATAGAGATACCCCCGGAAGGATGCCCCCATCGTCCACAAGGATGCTGACGCTCTCACATATACCTCGCTCCTTGCGGCGAGGGCAGCTACCCTCTCCCATTCATTTCCGTAAAATCTTTTCCATGGCCTTTCCCTTGGCCAGCTCGTCGATGAGCTTATCCAAATAGCGGATTTCCCGCATGGTGCCCTCTTCCATCTCCTCCACCCGCACGCCGCATATGACGCCCTTGATCAGGGCCCGGGCGGGGTTAAGCCGGGGGGCCTGGGCAAAGAAGGCCTCCAGGTTCACCTGCTTTTCCAGCTGGGCCTCCAAGGCTTCCTGGCTGTAGCCCGTCAGCCAGCGGATGATCTCATCCACCTCCCCTTTGGCGCGGCCTTTTCTCTCCGCCTTTTCCACATACAGAGGGTACACGCTGGCAACGCTCATGGCGTAGACCCGATGCTTCTGCATACTCCATCCTCCCCGACGCTTTTTTGCATGATAGCAGGAAGGGAAGGGGGTTTTCAATCCAGGGACTTCGCCCCTGGACCCTACCAGGGGTTTCACCCCTGGACCCCACCAGGGACTTCGCCCCTGGACCCGCTTTTGACCCCTACCAGCGGTTCTTCACCTTTTCCGCAAAGCCCAGCAAATGGCGGATCTCCAGCCGGGTGCCGTCCTCCAGGGTCGCGGTGCCGTCAAAATAGCCGAATACCTGGTGCTGATCGCTTTCAATGACCCAGGCGCTGGTGCGGCTGGCCCGGTCCAAAAAAGGTGTGAAGGTTAACTCCAGTCGGCCTTGGTCGTCCTCCACCCTCCAGGGGGAGAGGTAATCCTCCCGGCCGTCCGCTGCCACGGGGATGCCAAAGGTCACATGGTCCAGCTTGTGGGCGGTTCCATCATAAAACAGCATGTTTTCCGTGGCTGCGGAGGTATCCCCGAAGCCGTACCCCAGGTTCATCCCAAAGGGCACCCCCTGGACCCTGCCGCTGGCGCTGCCCCAATACCAGGTGTTTTTGTAGGTCCACACTCCCCGGCCCCAGTCCAGCACCGCCATGGAGGCGCCCTTGGAAAACTCCCGCACCTGGCCGTCAAAGATCACCTGGCCGCTGGCCTGGAGGCAGTTGATCTTCTGATTGTAGTAAAAGTGCCTGGGAGCGCCCGCAAAGGGGGTGGCGATCACCATGCTGTCCTTGGGCTCCCCGGTGAGCTCCACCGTGGCCTCCAAGGGCATGCCATCCAGAAAGTTTTCCACATGGACCGAGAGGGTCCTGGCGTCCCCCTCCCGGGCAAAGCGGAGGCTATAGCCCTTGCGGTGCACCGCCACATCCCCCCGGGCGCTGGTGGCGGGCAGGCCTGTGCCGCCCATGGGAAAGGCCCGCATGAAGCTCTTGGTATGCTGCCAGCGCAGGGGAATGTCGATCAAAGTGACGCTGTCCAGGCCCATATAGCTATTGTCCGCGATGGTCAAGGCCAAAATGGTATCCTCGCCGCAAACGCAGTAATAATCCCATTCCTTGATGCGGGTTTTCCCCGCCCGGATGGCCCTGCGGTCATAGCGGCGCACCAAGGAGGTGGCATAGCCCCTCTGGGCCAGGCGGCCCTCCCCGTCCAGCAGGGGGCCCTCCGTAAGCCGGTGTTGGCTGCTCATGGCCCTTCCTTTCAGCCCCGGATGCCGAAGCGGTACTTGGTAACGGTATAGTAATGCTCCTGGGACCGCAGCACCGTGCTGGGGTAGTGGGGCTGGTTGGGGCTGTCGGGGTAGTGCTGGGTCTCCAGGCAGAGCCCCGCAAAACGGCCATAAGGCACCCCGTCCTTGCCCTGAAAATTCAGGAACTGCCCGGTGTACAGCTGCACCCCGGGCTGGTCCGTCTCCACCCGCATCTCCCGGCCTGTTTTAGGGGAGTACAGCACGGCGCAGACCTTGGTTTCCTTATCCCGGCCCATGCAGTAGTTAAAATCCACCCCGCCGGCGTTGCGCAGGTCCGGGTCCGTGCCAGTATGGGCCAGCACATCCCCCAGGCGGGTGGGCTGGGCGAAGCCGTACACCGTATCCTGGGGACGCAGCAGCGTTCCCGTGGGGATGAGGCCCTGGTCCACCTGGTTGATGAAGTCCGCCAGAATGTGCAGCTCCAAATCCTCCACGGTGCCGGCTTCATGGCCGTCCAGGTTGAAATAGGCGTGGTTGGTGAGGTTACACAAGGTGGGCATGTCCGTATCGGCGTGGTAGGTGATGCCCAAGGTGTCCTCGTTATCGAAGGTATAGGTGACGGTGACGGACAGGATGCCGGGGAAGTTTTGGTCCCCGTCCGGGCTCACCAAGGTCAGCTCCAGGCCGCAGACCCCGTCCTTCTCCCAGGGCTTGGCCTGCCACAGCCGTTGGTTAAAGCCTTGGGGGCCGCCGTGGAGGTTGTTTTCCCCGTTGTTCTTGCCCAGCCGGTATTCCTTGCCCTCCAAGGTGAAGCGGGCTCCGCCGATCCGGTTGCCGTACCGGCCAATGATGCCCCCCATGCTGCCGCATTGGCCCGTGTAGTAAGGGGTCACGTCCTCAAAGCCCAAGGCCACGTCCCCCAGCTTTCCTTCCCGGTCCGGTACCACAATGCGGGTGATGGTTCCGCCAAAGTCCAGAATGCTGACGCTGGAGCCCCTTTCGTTTGTCAGCGTATACTCCAAAACCTGCCCCTGGGGCAGGGTTCCGTAGGGTTTGGTGATGATGCTCATAGGGGAGCCTCCTTATTGATTTGGTAAGTTGCTTGGGCTTCATTGGTTTGTGGTCGTTGGGAAGATTGTACCTGAATGGAAGGAATTGGTCAAGGGGCGAGGCGGGAGTATTGCCTGCCATCCTGGCTGCCGCTGAGGAAAAATGCAAAAAACAAAATCCCCCCTTTCCTTTCAAAAACCTTCTTATTTTCTTTCCCCCGCCTTTTTGTTATAATGCCCTTATGCGACGGATGGGCTGGTTCCCATCCCCTGTATCGGCACTCAAAAGAAAGGCGGCGAAGGCTTTCATGGTCCAGCCCAGGGTTTTCACCAGGAGGCAGGCCAAGGCGCGGCCCCTGCCCCGGCCCGGCCTTGGCCGGGTCACCGGCTGCGACCTGGGAGCCCTGGACTGCCTGGGGCTTCCCTTTCGCCAGGACCCCTTTTTCCGCCTACGGCCTCCCCTTTGCCGGGAGGCCATGACCCTGTCTTTGGAGCTGGCGGCCCTTTCCTACCACCTGGAGCTGGACCCCTGGCTGGAGGCGGGCTGGACGGATTGCTCCATCCAGATTGACAACACCTTGCAAAGCGGCGTGGTGACCGGGGAAAGCGCCAGCGGCGAGCAAATGCGCACCGTGATGAACAGCTGGAAACTCTACCGGGCCAGGGCGTCCCTGCGGGAGCGCAACCCCCTCATGCAGATCGCCGGGGCTTTGCGCCAGCGGGAGCGCAGCGATACCATCAAGGCCGTCACCATGCTGCGCAGGCAGGCCCCGGGCCGCTACGTGGTGGCCATCGGATTCATGGGCACGGGCTCCCGGTTTTACGACTGGTTTTCCAACCTGCGCTTCATCACCGAGGAGGGCTTTCACAAGGGCTTCTCCCAGCTTACGGAGTATTTTGAGCAAAGCGCGGAGCGCATCCACTTCCCGTGCACCGCCGGGGAGCTGGGCCTGGAACGGTTGACCCTGGCGGATATTTTGCAGGAGATGCGCAGCGGCAGCAGCCGCTTCTTCCTGTGGATGGCCGGGCACAGCCAGGGGGCGGCGGTGATGCAGGTTTTCTGCCACCGGCTGCTGACGGACTGGGGGGTGCTGCCCCAGAACATGGCGGGCTACGGCTTCGCCTCCCCCACTGTGGCCACGGGCCAGTTTGTGTTCGACCCGGCCCGCTACCCCCTCTACCATGTGCTCAACAGCGACGACGTGGTGCCCCGCTTGGGCGCGCTGCTGCACCTGGGCCTCTGCCTGGAGTACCGGGCCCACGATTCCTTCCGGCAGGCGGTTTATGGCCTCAGCCCCGCCCCGGAGGCAGCCGCTGTGCGGCAGGCCTTGGCGCCCTTCTTCCAGCAAATCGACGACACCCTGAGCCTCCTGGAGATCTCCGTGGCCTTTTGCTACTGCCTGCTGGAGGAAAAGGGCGAGGGCAGCCTGGCCCAGCTCATCGACAAGAAATGGACCGTGGCCCCCATTGAGAGGATGCTCACCTACGCCGGGGACAAGGCCCAGAACATGGTGTCGTCCCTGGCCCAATACGCCCAGAAGGGCTATCTCTCTTTGGCGGGGCAGGGCATGGACCAAGGGCGGCTGGACCGCCTGAAGGAGAGCATGCGCCCCATGGTCCGGCAATACACCCTGCGGCAGCTGCTGGGAGGCCTCCACGAGAGGATCATGCCCCCCCACGTAATCATGCGGGAGCATTACCGGCTCACAGGGGCCTACAGCTACATTATCCAGCGGGGCTGGCCCACCCTGAAGCCCTTTATCTGGGTGGAGCAGCCCCAGGCGTTGCCTTTGCGCCGCTACGCCCAGGCCATCTCCTGGGTCCGGGCCGGGTGGGGGACGCCCTTCCCCGGCAGGAAAGCTCCCCCCCAGCGCCGGGGGCTGCCTCCCGAGGCCAGGGCCCCCAAGGGGGTGCGGGGCAAGGGCATCAGCGCCAGGCGGATGCGGCGGGGGCCGTGAGGCTTTAGAGCGGGAACGCGCTGCCCTGGTGGACCTGGAGGGCCTGGAGACACTGGTGGGCCGAAAAAACCGCGACTGTTTTCCTGCGTAAATTCCTCGTAAATTCCTGCCATTTCCCCCGTAATTTTTTCTTGCGGCAGGGTTTACAAACTCCATTTTCTGTGTTATGATACCTCCTGCCGACCTACGGGGCATTAGCGCAGTTGGTAGCGCACAACACTGGCAGTGTTGGGGTCAGGAGTTCGAATCTCCTATGCTCCACCAGGCAAGAAACCCTTATGAATAAAGGGTTTCTTTTCTTTTTGTCGTGGATTTTGGAGGATACGAAATAGCGTTTGACAGCAGATTTGACAGCAACCCGGATTCGGAGGGCACTTTTTAAAGGCGTTTTCAATATCATTCTAGGAAATCCCACCGGAAACCCCCTAAAGTCCCTCTAGAAGGGATAAAACCCTTATGACACAACAAATATTTCCCTCTCTGTATCCCACCCGAAAGCCCCCGAAAAGTCCAAAAACGCCCCCCAAAAGTCTAAAATCCCCCCCGAAAGTCCCCCGACCTAAAAAAGAGAACCCCGCAGCCCTTGAGGCCACGGGGTTTCGTTATTTCTGGCAATCTCTATATCAGGCTGGCCATGTACTCCATGCCCTTCTTTTTGGTGGCATTGTCGGTGTGAACGTATCGCTGCATGGTGAAGGCCACGTTGGTATGCCCCATGATCTCGGACAGCGTGCGGTAGTCGCCGCTCCCACGCACCCAGTTGGTGGCAAAGGTATGGCGGAGGGCGTGCACCCCTCTGGATTTGAGCCCCGCCCCTTTCAGACATTCCCGAAGGCATCGGGCCAGGTTGTTCCTGTCCGCAGGCGTTCCCAGGGCGGAGGCGAAAACCCATTGCTTCCCCTTGCCGGGCTCCCCGCCCTCCCAGGCGCATCCCGCCTTCATCCGCTCCAGGCGCTGGGCCTGGCGCTGCTCATCCAAAATAGCCCGCAGCTTGTCATTGATGGGAATGTATCGCTTCCCGGCCTTCGTCTTGGGCGGATTCACCACCCGCTCATACTGATCGTTCCGCTTCACCAGGTAGGTGACCTGGTTCACGTGGAGGCCGTCCCCGGCAATATCCCCCCAGCATAGACCGCACAGTTCCGCCACCCGCAAGCCGGTTCCCAGGATGAACCGCAGCGCCCGCCCTTGGGTGGACATGGGCAGCGCCACCAAAAGGGCTTGCTGCTCCTCCGCCGTAAGAAACTCTATTTCCTTCTGCTCCTGCTTAGGGAGCTTTACCGCCTCCGCCGGGCTGCGAAAGAGCAGTTGGTTTTCCACCGCCTGCTTGAGAGCCACCTTCAGGGTGGCCAGCTGACGCTTCACCGTGGCCGGAGCGTAGCCCGCCTTTGCCTGTTGGTTGATAAACCCCTGGATGTGCTCCGGCCGCAAGGCTTGCAGCCGCTGCTTGCCCAAAGCGGGGATCAAATGCTGCTGGACGATCCCGGCATGGGCTCCATAGGTGGAGGCCCGCACACTGGGCGCGGCATATTCCCGCAGCCAGGTATTCAGCCAGCCGGCCACGGTGACGGCGGAGGGCTCCACGTACTCGCCCCGGTCAAGCCTGCTGAGGGTATCCCGCAGCTTCTTGGCCGCTTCCTCCCGGGTGGAGGCGTACAGATACCTTCGCCCGGTGCTAGTCATGTAAGCGGCTACCCAGCGGCCATCCTTGCGTTGGTAGAGGGAGCCCTCATTGTTGGCGTTCTTCTTTTTGGGCAATTCTACCCCTCCATTTCCTTGATAGCCACATTATCCAGTTCCTTTAACTTCGTTTTCAGCCACCCGGCGAAAAGTTCTTTTTCGTCTGGGGTCCCGCTCCCCATCTCCCTGAATTTCAGCATCTTTCGGAAAAACTCATACAACTCGCTGGATTGAAACGTAATTTTCACCATATCAGGGCCATCCTCGCCGAGCCACTCGCCGTAAGCGTTAGGTTCGGATAAGGAAATGCGAGCTAAATTATACGAGTTAGTCATTTTATTATAAACTGCCATGATTGTCCGTGCTGCATCGCCATAAGTTGTAATACTATCTTTTTCTTTACTTTTTCCACAGAGCCACTCAAGTGACACTTGAAGAGAATCCGCAATACGAACGGCAACATCAAGGGCTGGGGTTTTTTTGTTGTTTTCATAGGCTGAATAACTGGCAGGCATAATCCCAGCTCTTTCTGCCGCCTGCTTTTGATTCAGTCCCAGCTTTTTTCGGGCCTCCATCATGCGATTATCAAAAATGGGATTTCCTCCTCTACACATCGTTTCATGCTCACTATACAGTAAAATATCGTCATCGTCAAGAAAAATAAATTTATATGGTTTGAAAAGCAAATATGCTCTATTGCATTTTATATTCTTTTGAGCTATAATGACGATGACCATAAATCTCCAGGAGGTGTCCCCATGCAGAATATCGATTTGAAACAAGCCGCAAAGCAAGCTGATGTAAGGATTTGGAGGCTTGCAGATTATCTAGGCATCAGTGAGGCCACCATGACGCGCAAACTCCGCCACGAACTCCCGGAGGAGGAAAAGCAAAAGCTTCTGTCCGCCATTGACCGGCTGGCGAAGGAAGGAGCTTAGCAATGCCTGCAAGCCTGACCATCAAAGAAGCCGCAAAGCAACTTGGGTGCTGCGAAGCCACCATCCGCCGCCTGATTCAGGAGGATGTGAAATTTCCCTATATCAGGATATCGCCGCGCCGGATCGTGATTCCCTTCGATCTGTTGGCCCGCTGGGTAGAGGCCAAAGCCCTTTCCCGTGGTGACTTCGCTTGATGTGGCCCAGGCCGCCGGGCTGGCGGTCCATCCCAAGGGCTCGCGCTCCTGGGCCTGCTGCCCGCTCCACGGGGAGAAAGCAGCTTCCCTGTGTTTCTTCCCGGATGGGCGTTGGAAGTGCTTTGGCTGCGGAGCACACGGGGACGCCTCGGACTTGTATGCCGCCCTTCATGGGGTCCCCCTTGGCGAGGCCTTGCGAATCGTCAAGGGGGATGAATGGCGCAGGGACGGGCGGACCCTCACCAAAGCAGAAAAAGCTGCGCTCCTCCGCCAAAAGGTGGAAGCCTGGAAAAGCACCCACTGGGAAGAAGCCTGCCGGGAACTGCATACAGCGCGGGCGGAAATGAACGCGCTGGAGGCAATGCTTGGCCCGGAATCCCTCCGGCGAAACCCGGCCTTTTGGGATGCCGCGGAGGCCCACGCAAAGGCCCAAGATACCCTGAACCTGTTGGAGGCGGCCACGCCCCGGCAACTGGTACACATGATGGAGGGCGCTTGTGACCAACTATGAAATTGAGCAAAACGAATACGCCGAGCTGGTGGGCACCCCAGAGGGACAAGCCGTCCTGGGGAACATTTGGAAGCCCCTTCCCGCCGCGCCGGTGGCTCCTCCGCTGAATACCGCCCTGTTGCCATCTGTTCTTTCCGACATGGCCCAGGCTGTGGCGGGCAATCAAAGCGCCCCCTTTGACCTTCCGGCCATCGTGGGGCTGGGGGTGGGCTCCGCCTGTGCCTGTGGGCGCGTTGCCGTGCGCCTGCGGGATGGATGGGATGAACCGGCCCAGCTTTACCTTCTGTGCGCCATGCCCAGCGGCAGCGGCAAGACGCCGGCATTCCACGCCATGGGGCGCTTGCTGTTTGAGGAACAGGCGGAGGAGAACCGCAGCCGCATCCCCCAGATTAAGAAGGCGGAAACCGCCGTCCGGGTCCTGGAGGATAAAAAGCAAAAGGCCATCAAGAAGAACGATACCGCCGAGGCCCAGCGCCTGGATGATGAAATCCTTGCCCATCCTCCCGCCCATCTCATCAGGCGCTTCATCAGCGGCAACGTCACCCCGGAGCGGCTGCTTCAAATCATGCAAGAAAACGAGGGGGCCACCACCATCCTGGACGATGAGGGCGGCATGTTTGACCTGTTATCGGGCCGGTATCAGGATTGCCCGGACGTGGATCCCTGGTTAAAGGCCTATAGCTCCATGGTGCTCACCAGCGAGCGCAAGGGCGGAAGCGTCATCGTGGACAAACCCGCCCTATCCATGACGATTCTGACCCAGCCCTTTGTGTTGCAGGAGGCTATGCAAAACGAGCGTTTCCTGGGTAAGGGGCTGATGCAGCGGTTCTTGATCGCCCAGCCTCCGCCTGTGCGGGAGTATGAACACGAACCAGATATCCCCGCCGGCGTGGCGGAGGCGTACCAAAGGCGGGTGCGGCAGCTGTGGGGCTTGCCTCGGGCAACTCTCCGCCTGACCCCAGAGGCACAGTCGGTCTTCTTCGCCTGGCGGGATGAACTGCGGGGAAGGTTGGGCGAATCCTGGAGCTTTCGATACATGGACGATTTCATCAGCAAACTGGCGGGCACCACAGCCCGGCTTGCCTGTCAGGTGAAGCTGTGGGAGAACCCGGACACCGCCGAGCCCATCACCGCCGTACACCTCCGGGCGGGCATTGGCCTGGCGGAATATTTCTATAGCCATTTGCTTCAGGCGGTAGGAGTCAATTGCAGCCTCACAGGCTTGGCAAGGGAAGCGCTGCAATTCATGCTAAAGCAAGGACAAGCCACCCTTCGAGAGAACGACGATATCAAGCGGAAGCTGCGGGATCGAAAGCTCTTTCGGGCGGAGGGCGCCATTGACGCGGCCTTGGGGGAGCTGGAGCGGGCCGGATACCTCCGCCGTACAAAATCCCCCGGGCAAGGCCGCCCGGTGCTACTGGTGGAGCTTAATCCGGACCTTCTCCCAAAAATGGAGGTGGAAGAAATATGACTACTTGGCAAGCCATGCGCCGGCTGGAAGAGCTGGGTTATTCCTTCCGGTTGACGGAGGTGGGGAAGGTTCAGGCCATGCTGATGGGTCCCAAGCCCCCGGAGGCCGCCCCCCTGCTGGATATCGCCCGGGCGGATCGGGACAGCGCGGCGGATTATGTGCGGCAACGGCAACAGGGTGCGTCCGTGGTAGCCATAGAGCGGGAGGTGTCACCCCTGGAGGCCCTGGCCGTATCCCTGGCGGTGCAGGCCGGAGTGGCGCAATTGGTGGGTAAGGTGCGGCTATATGGTGGACATATCTTCATCACATGGATGGGAGCGGAACTGCCGGACTGGATGGAGAATGCCAGGGAGCGGGTCAGACGGGAACTCAAGCAGATGGACGAAAGCCGCTATTGGGAAATGTCGGCGGCGGAATTTGAAAGGATGTGCAGGCGGTATGGAGCGTGGGCGCGATTATGTGAGGAACCGTCCAACGGCGGAACACCCTTTGGTCAGGATCGCAAATTTACTGGAGCAAATCAACGAATCCCTTATGGGGATTGAGAGCGCTATTGACGGAGTGGATGTCACCTTACATGGGCTGGTGAAGTCGGATGAACAGCAAGCGTAAGGGCAGCGCCGGGGAGCGGGAGCTTGCGGGGTTCCTTCGGGCCCAGGGCTATGACAGCCACCGCAACGACCAGCGGTATGTGGGCGGGCTGGAGAATCCGGATATCACCTTGCCGGGGGTCCATGTGGAGTGTAAGCGCACCGAGGCCCTCCGCCTGTATGATGCTATGGGACAAGCCGCAGCCGATGCCAACGGGAAAGCCCTGCCGGTGGTGATGCACCGTCGGAACCATTCCCCCTGGCTGGCTATCATGCGGCTGGATGATTGGATGGAACTGTACCGAAAGTGGGAAGCGGGGGATACCTGAAGCCCCCAGACATTATGAAAGCGAGGGAAAGAACTTTGGATATTGCAGAGTTGGTTATCAAAATTCGGGCTACAGCGGAGAACTTGGAACAAGCGTTAAATAGTGCCAGCCAGAAGATACAGACTTTTGCCAAAGAGGCGGAAAAAGCCACGGGAAAGCCGATACGGCTGAATGTGCAGACAGAGGGATTGAAGCAGGCTGGGGCTGAGATAGCAAGCCTTGGACAAACAGCCCAGGGAGCCGGGCAAGCCATCACTGGGCAATTCAGGGCCGGGGTCAACAGTATACGGGAGTTGCTCCAAAGCGTATCCACCATTACCGGGAAAACCATGGCTCAAGCCCGAGATATCGCCATGCAAGCGGGGGCGGAAACCGAGGAGCAGATCAGCGCCATGATCCAAGCCGCCCAAAAGGGCTACATGTCCATAGGAGAAGCGGCTCAGGTGGCAAGCGGTGGAGCTGAGCAGGTCGCCCAGGCCATGGAGCAGATTTCCCCGGCGGCACAAATGGCGGGAGCTTCAGGCTTGGCTGCGGGGACCCAGGCGGCGGCGGGCGCCGGAGCGGCCACTGCGGGCACCGTTGCCTGGACCGGCGCGGTGAAGGTGTTGAAAACGGCGCTGGGGGGCGTTGGTTTTGGCCTGGTGAGTGCCGTCCTCATGAAAGGCTTTGGGGACTTGGTGCAAAATTTGGTCAAAACCCGCGAAGAAGCGGAGAAGCTGCGGGAAGAAACCATTAAGACAAGCCGGGAAACAAGCGCTGAATACTCCACAACCGCCCGGACGATTCGGGAGTATGCGGAGGAGTATGCGGCCTTGCGGCACAAGCAACGGGATACCTCTGAGGAAAAGAGATTTTTGGAACTACAATCCAAACTGGCGGAGGCCCTGGGCACCACCACCGAGGCTATCTATGCACAGAGCGCAAGCCTTGACGCATGGACTGCGGCTGCGGGTTCTGCCGCAAAGCAAGCGGCGGAGACAGCGGCCCGGGCGGCTGAAACAACAAGGCAACTCAGCCTGGAGAAGGCCTGGGAGGCCATGGAGAAGACCAAGGGCGATATCTATGGTGGCGGGCTTGGTTCGTATGGGACAGATAAGGCCGCTGACCAGGCAGTACAAAGCATTACTACCGAGTATGTGAACGCCGTTGAGGCGGGGATGGATGTAGTCAAAAATACACTTTTTGCCAATGGCAAGGAAGTGAACGACTCCTTGCATACGGTAATCACCAATATGGTGAAAACCACCATGCAAAGCTTGGCCGATGGGGCCGCGTATGATTTGGAGTGGGAAAAGACCAAGGCATATCTGGACACCCAGGCCGCAAACCTTGAGGCGGGAGTGAAAGCCCTGTACGAAAACCTGGACTTTACAAACGCTATGGAAGGCCAAGCCGGGCTGATTGACCAGGTGCTTTCGGGGGGCATGACCCCGGAGCAAGCCCATGCCAGGGCGGAGGAATACGCAGACGCGATATATGAGCCAATTCTGGCGTTTTTTGAAGGCATTTACGGGGAGGGTGAGAAGGCAACGAAAGAGGCCGGGGCCCTGTTCGCAATCCTTGAACCCCTGGGGAATCTGCGCCTGGTGGAGGGCGGCTTGTTGCAGGGGTTGAAGGATGTACGGGATAGCGCCGATGCCACCCGCGCCGCCGCCGGGCTGGCTGCCCAGGGCATGGCGGAATATGGGGAGACGCTAAAAAAGGTTGATGCTGACCTGGGCAAAATGACAGGCCAGCAGAAGGCCCTGGAAACCATGAAGAATCTGGCCAAGCAGTACAATGAGGGGATCAAGGCCGGAAAGGACATGTCCAAGACCCAAGGCCTGCTGGAGGCCAGCGCGGAGGCGGCGGGGGCGAAGTTGGAATATCAAAATGGCAAGATTGCCAACCTGGATGCATCCATACAAAAAGCGGAGAAGGATATGGTAACTTCCGCGGCTGGTATGGTAACAAGCCTTGAAAACGTGATCGCCTCCCTGGAGGCCGAAAGACTGACGTATATCTCCACGAACGGCCAAACCATTGACGTGAACACCGATCCGGCCATCCAGTCGATCAACGCAGCTATTAAAGTTGCTCAGTTTCTTCTTTCCCTGCTTGGACAACTCCCCGGTGGCTCGGGCGTTGGAACATCCAAATCCGGCGGCGGAGGCGGCCGCAAAAAAACCAAAGCCGAGCTGGCCGAGGAAGCTCGCCGGGCCGCCGAGGAAGCCCGGCAGGAGGCCATCCGCCAGGACTACGCCCTGCTGGACCACCAAAAGCACATGAACCAGCTCTCATTGGAAGCCGAGTTGCAGATGCTGTACCAGATAAGAGATGCCCATGAGCTCAACGCCGAACAGATCATGGAATGGGAACGAAAGGTCTACGACCTCCGCCAGGAGCTCCGCCAAAGGGACGCGGACAGCCTGGACAAAACCGGGGACGCCCTCATCGAAGCCCTGGGGGCCCGGTACCAGGCCATGCAGGACGCGGAAATCCAGCGCCTGGACGCAAGCCGCAAGGCCTGGGAGGACTGGCGGGACGACAGCGTGAAGGCCATCCGGGACCAGATCGCCGCCTTGGACGAGCTGAGCAAAACCGAGGACCGGGAGAAGCAGGACCAGGAGGAGCTGCGGAAAATCGCCAAGCTCCGCCAGGATATCGAATTTGAGCAGAACAAGTACAACCGCATGAAGCTCCAGCAGCAGTTGGACCAGGCCATCTCCAGCAGGGAGGACCGGCTCCGCCGCCTGGCGGTCCAGGACCAGAAGGACGTGCTGAACAACCAAATCCAGGCCATCCAGGACCAGACCCAGGCCCAGCTTACCGCCCTGGACAGTGAGCAGGCGGAAATTGAGAAGGCCTACGCGGAGCGCATGAAAACCGCCGCCCTGCGGGCCGAGGCGGAAAAGCTGCTGATGACCGGAACTCAGCAGGAGATCATCAACCTCATTGGGGAGTTTGCCCCGGATTACAACGCCCTGGGCAAAACCCTGGGCGAGAAGCTGCTGGAGGGCTTCCAAAGCAAGGTGGGGGGCGTGGTGGACTGGTTCCAAAAGCTGAACGATAGCCTGTACGCAATCCAGGAGCAAGCCTTGGCCCCGGTGATCGCCGCAACCAACGCCTTCCAAGCCGGCTACCAGCAGCGGCAAAGCGCCGCCACCGCCGCAACCGTTATCCCCCCAACCGTGGTGAACCAGACCGTGAACTTCAACGAGCCCGTGGAAAGCGCGGGACAGGCGGCCCGGAGAATCCAACAGGTGAATGAGGAACTGGGCGCGCTGCTGTACGGAGGGTAAGGAGCGTGGCATTCCAGGGGGCCCCGTGCTGTGTGTATGGCACAGGCCCCTGGTTCCACCGATCATGGGAAGCGAGGGAATAGTTTGTTTTGCGTGATTCAGGGGATACAGCGGAAGAAGCCCACGCGCCCCGGAGAATACAAGGAGCTAAATGTATATCCCTTGGAAATGAGCATCAACGGGGTGCCGCAAAAAACAGAATACCGTTATGAATACGCTGGCGGACGCTTTGAAAGGCCCATACGGACGGCTTATAAAGTATCGATCCATGAGAGCAAGCGGGTTCATGGCGTAGTTACCAAGAATCAGTACGCAGTAACCACAATGGGATATTATGACTTGGCTGAATATGGCATTGATGACTGCATCCGGGGCGGTGTCATTGAATCCATTGCTGAACGCCTGGAGGTTTCCGCATCTAATCTGCGAGAACTGATCTACGCGAAGATTTCCCCTTTGCAGAAGCAAATAGAGGCTGAATTTGAACAGTCCGTAGAGTTCAAAACCCATGCCAAGCACAAAGAAATCCTAAAAGAGTACCACTCCAGGAAAGCAGCCTTTTCAAAACGCTATGGCGTAGATGAATATGACTGCTGCTATAACGTCTATGGGGAGGTCATGAATCAAGCCTATCTGGATGAAATCAAAAAGGCCTCCCGCCAGAGGGAGCAGGCCCATAGTGGTTACTATGAATCTGCCAGTAGTAACTACGATTATTCAAGGCTGTTTACCTCTACCCAGAGTGCTTATTCCTCCGAGGATCGGGAACGGCTGAAGAGGTTCTACAAGTCCCTTAGCAAAATCTATCATCCTGATCTGAACCGGGATACAGACACCCATGCGGAAATGGTGCTGCTGAACCGGCTAAAAGAAGAATGGGGCGTCTAATTTGCCTTTATATTTAGGCGTGCCAGCACATGGGAGGGAAGTTCATTGGGGCATGGTGGCGGTTGGAATAAAGCCCACGGGACAATTGAGCGCCACATCTGCCTGGGGAGCTTTTTGATAGCAAAGCTGCCGGCGGGAGAGCATGCGTTGCGCTGGGAAAACGGTAGCGAGCTGACGGTGCGAAGAGAAGCAGAAACCCTTGTCCTGCGTTACCGGTGCTGTGATGAGCGAATCCGGGAGGCCATAGACCTATCTTTTGTTGATAATGGGTTTGGAGGAAATCCCCGCACCTACTTCTTTTGCCCCTATTGTGGGAAGCGGGTGTGCAAGCTCTATTTGAAAGACCGTCGTTTTCAGTGCAGAGGGTGCGCGGAGCTGAATTATCGAAGCCAGCAGGTTGCCAAGGGCTGGTCGCAGGAAGCCTTGAAGATGGAACACATCCTCAAAAAGGAATTTCGAATTGATACCCGAGGCCTAACCCCTATGGATATGGAGAGCTTCATTCCCCCGAGGCCTAAAGGCATGCGCTGGGAAGCCTACCTGGCAGCATGCCGCCAGCTTCAGGTAGCACAAACACGCTATCAAAAAGCATTCGTCAAAATGGCCGGTTGGGTGATGGGACGGTAAAACCCGCAAGAATTCCTCCCTGCGGGCTTGCCTTATGGTGTGTCAATCCCATAATAAGGCAGGTGCGGGGAAAATGCAACATGCCGGGCTTATTTACACCATAGCGCAACGATACCTCCCCCTGTGTGATCCTTCTACCGACTTAGATGACCTGATGCAGGCCGGCCACATTGGCCTGATGAGGGCGGAGGGAACCTACCGGCCAGACAAGGGGAAGTTTACGACTTGGGCCGGGTACTATGTCCAACAGGAAATGCAAGCCGCCCTGGGCCTGCGGGGTACTCGGATTCGCGCCCACCGGGGAGCGGTTTCTTTGGATGCCCCCACCGGAGAGGATGAATCCTGCTCCTTGATGGATATTCTCCCGGATCCCTCCGCCGATATCGAGGCCATGGAAGATCATGCGGAGCTTCAGGCCGTGGTGCTTGAGCGGGTGGAGGCCCTGGAGAAAGAAACCTACCGGGAGCTTGTGAAACGGTGCGACCTTCAGGGGCAGACCATCGCGGCGGCTGGAGCGGCCATGGGGCTCACGTACCTTAGCGCCCGGTCATTGCGGGAAGTAGCCTTGAAGAAACTCAAAAAGGATGAATCCCTCCGGGCCCTAGTCCAGGCCCACGGGCTGGATCAGCGCACCAACTGGCATTATCACCGGGGGCTGAACGCCTGGCGCTCAGACTGGATGAGCACCACGGAGAAGCTGGCCTTTTGGAGGATGGAGCAGGAGGGGTACTTACAAAGTTAGTACCCCCTTTAGCGCGGAGGGGGTCGTTACTTTGTGCATATCACATAGTATGGTGGCAAAGTGGTGGCAGAATGGCGGCAAAAGCACCGCAGTTTGAGGAAGCAAAATTGAAGCAAAAGTGAAGCAGAATCCCGGCCTGTGGGTGAGCGCAAAGTGAGCGCAAAAGTAGCGCAGAATCCGGTATTTGGGGCTCTGGCGCGGCGACAAAATAGCGACAAAAGTGCGACAAAATCAGGGGTTTTCCTTGCGGATGTAAGCCTTTCCGTCAGTAGCCCTCAACTTGAGGGGTGGTCAATCTGTCCACCCCAAGCCCCCCAAGTAAGAAGGTGCTTGGCAGGACCCAACAATGTTTCTTCGGCAGCGGCTTCTTGAGTCCTTCGGGAAACTTACCCCATATGGGGGTGGCTTGGGCGGACGTGGGAATGAAAGAAGATGACGTTGTTTGAAACAACGTTGTCTCCGATTCTATGCCCTCATTACTGTTGAGGGCACGGCCTTTCGGGGCAGACAAAACCCATACACAACCCATACGCCCCCAGTTGAAATGGGGACACAAGGGGAAGGGGGTAATTTGAAATGACCACCCCCTGACACTCCTGGCCACAAAGAAAGGGCGGAGGCTGTTACCCCTCCGCCGTCGTGCTGTGTTTCGCTTCCTCCAAGGATTGGCTTGTACCCTTGATCGCCGCCGCCCTGCTGTTCATGCCCTTGTGGGCATATTGCTTCACAACCCAAAGTAAATCGTCCAAATCCTCATCCAGGACACGCGCCAGATAACCCTTAATCAGCTTACGGCGATCGTTCATGCCGAAGCCTCCTTGCCTTCTACGGCCTCCAGCAGTCCATTCAACTGACGATTTAGAACGATCCTAGTAAAGGATAGGACCGCAGCGAATCTTCCACCGGTTGCGCATTCATGCCGAAACCTCCTTCGTGTCCTGGTGCAGTTCGGGGTGTTCCGCCCGGCTTTTGGCGGCCAGCGCGTCCCATCTTTCATCTGACATCATGGGGGCCCTGGGGATAGGGACTGTCTGCGTTCCCGCAGCCTCGTCCAGGGCGGCCCGCACTTCCTCCAATATCTTCCCCAGGTCATACAGGTAGTCCAGGCAGATGCTATCCATTACCATGTAATGATCGTAGCGGAACTCATACCCCATTACATCCGGCTTCGCATCCTCCAGCAGGTCATTGGATATCGCAACGTACGCCGCCCGGGCTTTGTCATAGGCAACCACGGCGTTGAATACCAGGTCGGATAGGGTGATTTCTTCCTGTCGGGTCATAATGATACGGCCTCCTTCAACATACCAGAACGCATTAGTGCCAGATACAATCCTGTGACTTCATCCTCGGTAAGCCGCAAGGCCTTAATGCAACGCGCTGCCAAGCTAGCAGTATACTTCAGATCGGCATATCCGCCGACATAAACGGCCTGAGAGAACCAATAGAGCAAGTCCAGATCATTGGCGTTTTTGATGGTATCCGCCATGAAGTGCAAGCCGTGCCGCGATGTTTTGATATCGGTCATTCTGCTGCTCCTTCCTATTGACCCGGGCGGCAGAGGGTGATACACTCACCTTGAGGGGTACTCCGCTCGCCTCGGGCGTAGTCCCTGCCCCTTGCCTCACGCAAGGGGCTTTCCTTATGCCACCACGAAGCCGCCTGCGCTTCGTCCTAGTTCCGGGTCTTTCTGCTGCCGCGATTCCAAGAGATCGGCAAGCGCAAGGGCAATTTGCTCACGTGCCTGTCGTGCCGCCTTTTGGGGATCGATGTACCATCTGACCGTTACCGTATAACCGCCGCCCGTATTTGGGACCAGGTGTATGCTTGCTATAAGTTTATTCTCCACAACAGAGTCTCCTTCGCTTGGTGTGGCCCGCACATGCGAGGGCCCTTTTCATGCCACCAGAAAGCGCCGGGTGGTGGTGGTCTTGGTGAAGCGCTCCGCCAGCTCGGGCAGCTCCTTCTTGATGGCCGTGGCGTCCAAGCGGCTGCTGGTGACGGGCTTCCAGCTGATCTTGAAGGCGCCCGCCGTAATCTCCTCCCGATCACCCATGGCTGCCTTGATGGCGTCCTGGGCGGCGGTGATCTCCTCCGCCAGCTCCTCCTGCATGCGCTGCAGCTCTTTCAACTCCAGGGCCTTGGCTTCCAGTTCCTTGATGCTCATGGGGTCATCCTCCTGTCATGTAATCCGGTGAGGGGGCGTGAGTCCGGTTGCGCTTTGCCGCGGTGGCCGCTCTTCCTGCCGGGAGTGCGTTTCCCCTTACCGTAATTTAATGATAACATATAGCTAGCACTATATCAATTGGCAAAACATTAAAATATAGCTAGCAATATTTGTGCATTTTGTATATTGCTAGCACTATGCAAGCGTGATATAATAATTATGGTAGAGGTGAGAAAGGGGGCGTCAATTTGGCATATACAGAGGCTCAAAAAAAAGCTACAATGAAGTATCAAAAGGCCAATATGGAGCAGATAGCATTTCGTGTAAAAAAGGGCGACAGGGCCAACCTACAAGCCGTTGCCGATGAAGCGGATCAATCCATGGCGCAATACATTATTCAGTCCGTTAACGATCGAGCAGGGCAGCAAGTGCTAACTCCATCAGAAAAGGCGGAGGACCTCCGCTAATAGGCACGATCACAGGCCGTGGATGAGCGCATGGAGCGAAATGGGGCGGAGGGTTAAGTGGAGCAAAGAAAGGAAGCGATAAATAATGTCATGCGTCACAAAGGAAAATATGGGTGTTGACCAAACGATTGCTTTAATGAATGTTTACTTAACTGAGTGGTGCCACCGCAATGAGATGTTGTGGCGGCTAGTGTACAGATGTTTTTATGCAACTTTGGTTGTCATCTTGTTGCCAAACATTGCGCCGGCGCTAAGCATCACTATTCCTCCACTACCCGTATTTGTATTTAGAATTGTTGGGCTCTCGATGGCGCCTATGTTTCTTTTTATTTCCATTGGGTATGCAAAACGGGCGGAAGCAAGCGACAGGACGTATCAGATGATGATTGATATGTTCCCACCAGAATACCAGAGAAAATGCGTCTCAAATGAACAGATAAGGGCAGGCAGATTTTTTAGTGCAAGGATGAGCGTAATAATATGCCCGTGTATGTTTATTGCGCTTGTTGCCCTCGCGATTGCTTTGTTGGTAGTCGGCTGAGGATATGTAGACCATGGCGTATACTGAGGCATAGTGAAAGGGTAGGGCGGAGGAGTAATGCACCAAAAGAAAGGATCACGGAAGGAGGCTTCTATGTGCCAACCCAAAAGCACACTGATTATAAACGTGCATTCAATGAGAAAAATTACGACCGTCTGGCCATCACCATCCCCAAGGGCCAAAAAGCCACCATACAGGCCGCCGCCGATGAGGTAGGCGAATCCATCAACCAGTACACGAACAAGGCCCTGCTGGCCCGCCTGGGGCGGGAGGAGTGGCCGGAGAAGGAGCTAAGGGAATAGAACTCTTGACACAACAAAAAGCGGCCCCAGACCGCACCCCCAGGGTGCGGCTTTTGCGTGCGGTCAAAGGCCGTCGGTGGTGAAGGTAACAGGGGCGGGTGTGGGCAGCGGGGGAGGGGAAGGCTCTTTAAGCAGATAGCTTAGTACGCAGGCTTTGTATTTAGTTTGACTATAAAGCACAAT
>JARKQO010000084.1 GCA_029974855.1 Eubacteriales bacterium | reverse complement strand
TGCGCTTCCCCATGTTCAACATCAACGACGCGGACTGCAAGCATCTTTTTGACAACCGCTACGGCACGGGCCAAAGCGTGTGGGACGGCATCATGCGCACCACCAACCTCACCGTGGCGGGCTCCACGGCGGTGGTCTGCGGATACGGCTGGTGCGGCAAGGGCGTTGCCATGCGGGCCAAGGGGCTGGGGGCCAAGGTCATCGTCACCGAGGTGAATCCCATCCGGGCCATCGAGGCCGTGATGGACGGCTTTACCGTGCTGCCCATGGCCCAGGCCGCGCCTTTGGGGGACTGCTTCATCACCGTTACCGGCTGCCACGGCGTGATCCGGCCCGAGCACATGCTCCTGATGAAGGAAGGGGCCTTGCTGTCCAACGCCGGGCACTTTGACGTGGAGGTGGATGTGGCGGGATTGCGGAAGCTGGCCCAAAGCTCCTTCCCGGTGCGAAACAACATCGAGGGCTTTTTGCTGCCCAACGGCGTCACCGTGTACCTGTTGGCCCAGGGCCGCCTGGTGAACCTGGCCGCCGGAGACGGCCACCCGGCGGAGATCATGGACATGAGCTTTGCCTTGCAAGCCCTCTGCGCCCGGCGGGTGGCCCTCCAGGGCTCCTCTTTGGAAAACACCCTCCACGCGGTGCCTATGGACATTGACCGGGACGTGGCCCTGCGCAAGCTCTCCGCCCTTGGGGTTTCCCTGGACGTCCTCACCCCGGAGCAGAAGCGGTATTTGGGAGAGGCTTGAAGGTTGGCCTCGAAAAAAATTCATTTTCCGGAAATTTGCGGTTGACAAGCCCCTGGGCCTATGGTATCGTATATTCCAATCAAGGTGTCACCACACCAAGCGAGGAGGAGTCGCCCGTGACGAACCTATGTGCCATGTCGATGTGCATGATGCGCGCGTGCGATTGCTCGTGCTGTTTGTGTTGCGTCGCTTGATCGGAATTTGTGATCAAAAGCCCGCTTCGCATCCACGCGAGGTGGGCTTTTTCTATTGAATTGGAAAGCACAAAAGCCCGTGAAAGGAGTATTCCATGACAGAGCCTCCCCAAGACAACGTGGATATCTTCGATAACTTCGACCATCCGGTGATCGACCCCCACGCCTCCCCCGCCTCCGGGCGGGCCCAGATTGAGATTCGCGGGCTCAGCAAGATCTACCCCATCCCCGGCGGGGAGGTCCAGGCCCTGGACAAAATCAACCTGAGCATCCACAAGGGCGATATTTACGGCATCATCGGCATGAGCGGCGCGGGCAAAAGCACCTTGATCCGGTGCCTCAACCGCCTGGATACCCCCAGCGAGGGCCAGGTGTTCATCGACGGCAGGAACATTCTGGCCATGAGCCCCCAGGAGCTGCGCCAAACCCGCCGCCGCATGGGGATGATCTTCCAGCAGTTCAACCTGCTGATGCAAAAGAACGTGGCCCGCAACGTACGCTATCCCCTGGAAATCACCGGGGTGCCCGCCAAGGAGGCCAACCGCCGGGTGAAGGAGCTGTTGGAAATCGTAGGTTTGGAGGAAAAAGCCGCCGCCTACCCCAGCCAGCTCTCCGGCGGGCAGAAGCAGCGGGTGGCCATCGCCCGGGCCCTGGCCTTAAACCCCGAGATGCTCCTGTGCGACGAGGCCACCAGCGCCTTGGACCCCATGACCACCCAGTCCATTCTGGAGCTGCTCCAGGAGATCAACCGGAAGATGGGCATCACCGTGGTGCTGATTACCCACGAAATGGCCGTGATCCGGCAAATCTGCAACAAGGTGGCCATTCTGGACTTTGGCAAGCTGGTAGAGGAGGGCACCGTGGACAACGTGTTCCTCCACACCAAGTCCGCGGCGGGCAGGCGGCTCTTCGGCATTCTGCCCCAGGAGGACATCACCCCTCCCCAGCCCGCCCTTCGCATCGTCTTTGACGGGGAGGCTGTGGCCCAGCCCATCATCAGCCGCCTGGTGAAGGAATGCGGCGCGGATGTGAACATCCTCTCCGCGGACATGCGCCAGTTCAGCCAGAAGGTGTATGGCCAGATGCTGATTCAGCGGCCGGACAGCGTCCAGGAACAGAAGCGCATCATGGACTACCTGGAGGGTGTGGGCCTCACCGTAGAGGAGGTGCAACTGCCGTGACCTTCAGCCAACTTTGGCCCATCATTTGGGAGGGCACCAAGGATACCCTGTACCTGACCCTATGGAGCGGCCTGTTCGCTTATCTCCTGGGCCTGCCCTTGGGGGTGCTGCTGGTGGTCACCAAGCGTGGCAGCATCTTGCCCGCGTCCACCTTCAACACCGTGTTGGGGGCCGTGATCAACTTCCTGCGCTCCATTCCCTTCATCATTCTCCTGGCCATGCTCTTCCCCGTCACCCGGATGGTGATGGGCAGCGCCATCGGCACCCGCAGCATCATTTTCCCTTTGGTGATGAGCGCCTTCCCCTACGTGGCCCGGATGGTGGAGGGCTCCCTGGAGGAGGTGGACCGGGGCATCCTGGAGGCTGCCCAGTCCATGGGCTCCACCAACAGCCAGATCATCTTCAAGGTGCTGCTGCCCGAGGCCGTTCCCTCTCTGGTCAATGGCGCGGCCATCGTAATCACCACCATTTTGGCCTACACCGCTATGGCAAGCGCTGCGGGCGGCGGCGGCCTGGGGGCCCTGGCCATTACCAAGGGGTACCAGAGCCGCAAGTTTGAGATTCTGTATTCCGCCAGCATCGTGCTGGTGCTGCTGGTGCAGCTGATTACCGTGTCCGGTACGAGGTTGACCCGTAGGCTCGACCATCGGAAAAAATAAATGTCAAAAGGACGAAAGGGGATTTACCACATGAAAAAGCTTCTGGCGGTTCTCCTGGTTGCCATCCTCGCCCTGGGCGCGTCTTCCGCCCTGGCCAACGAGACCATCGTCATCGGCGCCACCCCCAGCCCCCATGCCGAGATCCTGGAGTTCATCAAGGAAGATCTGGCGGCTCTGGGCTATGACCTGGACATCCAGGTGTTCACCGAGTACCCCATTCCCAACCCCGCCACCGCCGCCGGGGACCTCCAGGCCAACTACTTCCAGCATATGCCCTATCTGAATGCCTACAATACCAGCGTGCCTGAGGCGGAGCAGCTGGTGGCCGCCATCCCCGTCCACTATGAGCCCTACGGTATCTACGCGGGCACCAAGAAGTCCCTGGACGAAATCGCCGAGGGCGACACTATTGCCGTCACCAACGATCCCTCCAACGAGACCCGCGCTTTGCTGCTGCTCCAGGAGGCCGGCTACATCAAGCTGCCCGAAGGCACCACTGCCGACGACAGCCTCACCAAGCTGGACATCGCGGAGAATGCCCTGAACCTGGACATCGTGGAAATGAACGCGGAGCTGATCCCCGCCGCCCTGGGCGACGTGAGCTTTGCCATCATCAACGGCAACTTCGCCATCGGCGCGGGCCTGAAGCCCGGCAAGGACGCCCTGAAGCTGGAGGATCCCCTGGGCGACAGCGGCAAACTGTATACCAACTATGTGGTCATCCGCCCCGAGGATAAGGACGCGGCCTGGGTGGAAGCCCTGCGCACCGTGCTCCAGAGCGACAAGGTGCGGGAGTTCATGAACACCAACGAGACCTACGCCAACGGCGTGATCCCGGTGTTCTAAGGACGAGGGGGACGAGGGGGGGGCACGTGCAAGGGGCTCTGCCCCTTGCATCCCAGCCAGGGCTATGCCCTGGACCCACTACCGGCGGCGCTTTGCGCCGCCGGACTGTTTTACTATTTGGGTAAAGTAGGAGAAAGACCATGATCCGGAAAGTAAGCACTTCCCAGGAGATTGAGCAGGCGGCCTTCTTGGCCTCCTGCCTATGGCCCCGGTGCTCCCCCCGGGAATTGCAAGAGGAATGGGCTGCTCCCCTGGCCCAGGGCAAAGCCGCCCTGTTTCTGGCTGTGGAGAACGGCGAGGCCGTGGCCTTTGCCTACTGCAGCCTGCGCCACGACTATGTGGCGGGAACCGCCTCCAGCCCCGTGGGATACCTGGAGGGCATCTACGTTCAGCCAGGGCTTCGGGGCCGGGGCGTCGGCAAGGCCTTGGTGGGGGCCTGTGAGGCCTGGGCCCTGGAGATGGGCTGCCGGGAGTTTGCCAGCGATTGCCTATTGGAGAATACCCAAAGCCTTGGCTTTCATCTGGGGGTTCGATTTTCCGAAATCGAGCGCCTGATCTGCTTTGCCAAAAAGCTGGAGGGGAAAGAGGAATAGGCCTTAGGGAAAGAGGGGCGGTACTTTGCGCACCGCCTCCTAGCCATGGACAAGGGGCTGATTTGACCACAAATCAGCCCCTTGTTGTGCAACGAAAACCCCTGCTGCGCGGAATGGCCCTCACTTACTCCACAAAAATCATCTTCTCCGGGTCCGGCGCGTGGGGCTCCTTGGTGGTATTGGCATACCCCAGCAGCACCGAGCAGCCGAAGGCGTAGCCTTCCGGGAATCCCAGCCGCCTGCTGAACTCCTCCGCCCGAAGGCCGCTGGCAAAGGCCAGCCCCGCAAACCCGCACATGGTATTGGCAATGCCCAAGGACGTGGCGGCCAGCGCAATGTTCTGGCACAGGATGCCGCAGTCGATGAGGGCGGGGCCGTATTGGGCGGGGTCAATGGGAACCATGATCATGCAAGGCGCACCGTAGAACAGCCTGCCGCCCCGCTCCATGATCCGGTTGTATCCGGATTTGTCCTCCATGTTGGCCAGGTAGGCCATCCCCTCGGCTTCCATCTCCCGCATCAAATCCCGGTTCTTCACCACAATCACCCGCCAGGCCTGGCGGTTCATGCCGCTGGGGGCCTGGAGGCCGGCCTGGGCAATGGCCTGAAGGATTTCATCGGGCGGCATCTGGCTTTGGTAGTCCCGGCAGGTATACCGCCGGGCAATGGTTTTCAGCGTTTCGTTCATTTGATATACTCCTTGGCTTCACGCCGTCTCCTCGTCCACCACCGCCACCGCCACCCCCGGCAGCATCTCCGCAAGGGTCTGGGCCATGCCGGCGGCCTCGCTTCCGCCCCCCAGGATGATCTGCCCCACTTGGTTCTGGACTGCGTACTGGGCCATGGCGGTCACCGGCACCTCCGAGGTGAGAAGGCACATCTCGGCCCCCGCCTCGTTAGCCAGGGCGTAGAGGTAGTTCAGGGTTTGAGCGTCAATTTTCGCCTGGCTCTCCGGCATCTCCGCCGGGCTTGCCACGTGCACCACCTTCAGGGGACAGCCCCGCTTTAAGGCCTCATCCGCTCCCAGGCGAATCAGGCGGGCGCACATGCGCTGCATGGTGACCAAAACCATCACAGGGGACCGCTCAGGCATTGTCCCGCACCCCTTTGCTTGCTTCTTGACTTACCCGACGCGCAACTCAGCCACCATCTTGTCGTTGCTGACCACCGTTACAGGGCTGCCAGGGGGGATGTCCGGCCTGCCCTTGAGGGCGTCCACATAGAAAAGGCGTTCATCCTCAGGGTCGTTCCGCTCCCCTACATTCACGGTCATGGCATAGCAGTCCAGCCCGTCCTTGTCCACCACGTCCCAGGCCACCTCCCGCAACAGGCCCCTGGTTTCCCGTTTGCGGCCCTCCAGCATGTAGCCCACATGCCTTTGGTACAAAAGCACGGGCTTCAAATACACCCCGTAGAAGAACAGCACATACGCGCCGCCCACAATGGTGCATGCGGTGGCAAAAATCCAGCCCCAATCCTGGCGCTGACTCTGGCAGACCACAAACACCGCGATGCCCGCCGCCCACAGCAGCGCTCCCGGCAGCATGGTCACGATCCATCGCTTTTTGGCCTCCGCCTGGACTGCCGCATGGTCCTCCTGCCGGTACAAGACGATTCCCCCTTACTCCTCGCCGCCCTTGTCCTTGAAGCGCTGCATCAGCTTGATGGTCACAAAGAACAGGGCCAGCACCAAAAACACGCCCAACAGCCCCATACCCGTGGTGATGAGTCCCTTGGTCATGATGGTCATACCGGGGTACGCGTCCACCTGCGCGGCCACAGTGGGCACAGCCTCCACCGCAGCCTCACTGAGCCCCAAAATCCAGTTCATCATCATAATCCCTCTTTATTTCAAAATATCAAAGCCCGGCTTATCTCCAGCCGATGAGCATGCCCACCAGCGCGATCACCATGCTCCCCGCCACGATGGAGCCCAACTGGCCGGACACGTTGGCGCTGATGGACTGCATCAGGATGAAGTTGTAGGGGTCCTCCTCCTTGGCCATCTTCTGGATGACCCGGGCGCTCATGGGGAAGGCGGAAATGCCCGCCGCGCCCACCATGGGGTTGATCTTGTTCTTGCGGAAGAGGTTCAGCAACTTGGCGAACAGCACGCCGCCCGCCGTGTCAAACACGAAGGCGAACAGGCCCAAGCCCAGGATCAGCAAGGTATCCAGGCGCAGAAACTTGTCGGCTACCATGGTGCCGCCGATGGCGATACCCAGAAGGATGGTAACAAGGTTGGCCAGCTCGTTCTGGGCGGTCTTGCTAAGGCGCTCCAGCACCCCGCATTCCCGGATCAGGTTGCCGAACATCAGGCTGCCCACCAGCGGCACGCTCATGGGCACGATGATGCCGGCAATGGCCGTCACCAGGACGGGGAACAGAACCAACGCGGTCTTGGGGGCCCGCTGTTCGGTATAGTTCATGCGGATCATCCGCTCTTTTTTGGTGGTCAGCGCCCGGATCACGGGAGGCTGGATCACCGGCACCATGGACATGTAGCTGTAGGCCGCCACGGAGATGGGGGCCATGTAGTCCTTGAGGTCAAAGTAGTTGGCAACATATAGGGTGGTCGGGCCGTCCGCCGCGCCGATGATGCCGATGGCGGAGGCCAGGCGGATGATCAGGCTGCTGTCCCCGGCGGTCTGCGGCAGCACAACGGGAATCAGCGCCAAGGAAACCAAGAAGGTGGCGAAGATGCCGAACTGGGCCGCCGCGCCGAAGAAGATCATGGAGGGATCCTTCATCAGCGGGGAGAAGTCGATCATCGCGCCTATGGCGATAAAAATCAGGATGGGGAAAAGCTCGTTGGCAATGCCCGCATTGAACAGCACCGTCAGGAAGCCCTCTGTGCCCAGCACGCTGGAGGCCAAGTGTCCGGAGGCGTCCATCACCGGCGGCATGTTGGCCATGATCGCGCCAAAGCCGATGGGCAGCAGCAGTGCGGGCTCATAATCCTTCTTGACGGCCAGATAGATCAATACAACCGCAACGGCGAGCATCACAAGGGTTTTGATTCCCGCGAGAGAGAAGAGATATACCACCCCGGAAAAGAGCTCCTTGAGCAGGGCTAATACGTCCACGTCAGTTCCCCCTTGTACGAAATAGAAAACCAGACCGGTTCTGTCACTTCCTCGCGTATTATAGCATTCCATGGCAGCCCTGTCAAAGCTATCAAGGCAGGATTTCTCACCGGTTTTCTTTCTTCCGGGAAGGGCCTCCGGGAAATGCCGCGCCGCTTGCCATAGCCTTCCCCGGGTGATATGATGGTGCCAGAAAAACATTTTTGCTCCATGAAAAAAATCCCAGCTGTGAATTGTATGCACCATGAAGGGAGTTGATTGCCCCGTGAGTGTTCCATCCGAGCTCAATGGAGACATTCAGCGGGCGGTGCGCGCGCACATGCCAAGCGTTGTCCGCGTGGCCTATGCCCATGTACGCCACATTCAGGATGCCGAGGACATCGCCCAGGACACCTTTTTGGCCTACCTTGGCAGCGGCAGGCGCTTTGAGAGCACCCAGCACGAAAGAGCGTGGCTGCTGCGGGTGTGCATCAACAAAAGCAAGAACCTGCTCAAAAGCGGGTGGCACAAAAGCCGCAACCCCCTGCCGGAGGATCTGGCGGCTTTGCCCCGGGAGGAGCATTCGGTGCTGTCCGCCGTGCTGGCCCTGGAGGAAAAATACCGGCTACCCATTCACCTGTACTACTATGAAGGCTATGCCATCAAGGACATCGCCCGCGCCCTCTCCCTTCCGGCCGCCACGGTGGGTACCCGCCTGGCCCGGGCCAAAGCGCAGCTCAAACAACAGTTAGGAGGGGCTTTTGATGAAGAATGACCTGTACCGTCAGGGAATGGAAAAGCTTCCTTTCAGCGAGGATTTGGAAGCCAGGACCCTGGCCCTGCTGGAAGCCTCCTCCGCCCCAGACGTGAGGGAGGAAAAAACCATGAAGGAAAACAAACCATCCCGCTTCCATCCCAAAAAAGCCTTGGCCCTCGGGGCCGGCGTGTTGGCGGTGGCCGCCGGCCTGCTGCTGGTGGTGCTGCCCCTGGCGCAAAACGCCGGGCCACATGCTTACCTGATGGACGCCGCTGCCCCGGAGGCAGCTTCCCAAGCCCTTGGCCGCGACACGGCCTACAGCCTGGCCACCCCCAGCGGGCAAGCCGCATGGACGGACGCCGCCGTTCCCATGGAGGCCAATATCGGCAGCTACTCCCATGCCTGGCCTGTCCCCCAGGACCCGGACTGGAACACCGAGGAATACGCCCATATCCAGGAAAACCGCTTCCAATCCACCCTGACCTCCCCCCTGAGCACCTTTGCCGCGGATGTGGACACGGCCTCCTACGCCAAGCTGCGCTCCGCCATCCTCTCCGGCGCGCCCATCCCCCAGGACAGCGTGCGCATTGAGGAAATGCTCAACTACTTCCACTACGACTATGCGGACCCCCGGCAGGGAGAACCCTTCGGCGTCACCCTGGAGGCGGCCCCCTGCCCCTGGAACCCGGATACCCGGCTGCTGCTGCTGGGCCTGAAGGCCAAGGAAATCGACACCTCCAGCATTCCTCCGCAAAACCTGGTATTTTTGGTGGATGTGTCCGGCAGCATGGAGGAACCCAACAAGCTGCCTTTGGTGAAGCGCGCGTTTTTGCTGCTGCTGGAGGAACTGAGGCCCACGGACCGGATCTCCATCGTGACCTATGCCTCCTCGGACCGGGTGGTGCTGGACGGGGTTCCCGCCGGGGACAAAGCCGCCATCATGGCCGCCATTGACCAGATGGAAGCGGGCGGCGGCACCGCCGGGGCGGCGGGCATCCAAACCGCCTACGAGCTGGTGAAGAAGCACTTTCTCCCGGAAGGCAACAACCGCATCCTCCTGGCTACGGACGGGGATTTGAACATCGGCGTCAGCGACGAGGGCTCGTTGACCCGCCTGGTGGAGGAAAAGCGCAAGGAAGGGGCCTTCCTCAGCGTGCTGGGCTTTGGCAGCGGCAACTACAAGGACCAGAAGCTGGAGGCCCTGGCGGACCACGGCAACGGCAACTACGCCTATATCGACACCATCCACGAGGCCCGCAAAGCCCTGGTGGAGGAGCTTGGGGCCACCTTCCTTACCGTGGCCAAGGACGTAAAGCTCCAGGTAGAGTTCAACCCCGCCCAGATCAAGGGCTACCGGCTCATCGGCTATGAAAACCGCGTGCTGGCGGCCGAGGACTTTGCGGACGACGCCAAGGACGGCGGCGAGGTGGGCAGCGGCCACCGGATCACCGTGCTGTACGAAATCGTCCCTGTGGACAGCCCCATGGAGATCGAGGCGGTTTCCACCAAGTACCAGCAGGCCCAGTCCAACGGCAGCCAGGAATGGCTTACCCTGTCCGTCCGGGCCAAGGAGCCGGATGGCGACGCCAGCAAGCTCTACAGCTACCCTGTGGACGAGAGCTGCTACCGGGAAGCCATGGCCGGCAACCTGCGCTTTGCCGCGGCGGTGGCGGAGTTCGGCATGCTCCTTCGGGACAGCCCCTGGAAGGGCTCCGCCAGCTATGCCCAGGTGCTGGAGCTGCTGCGGGGCAGCCCCTCCCTCTCCGGGGATGTGTATAAAGAGGAGCTGCTCTACCTGGTGACCCAGGTCATGAGAAGCGGCAACTAACCCGTAGGGGGTCCAAGGCCGTCCGATACCGCCGGGCGGCCTTTCCCCATTGTCTTTTGATGGCATCTATCGTATAATGGCGGTATCGTCCAGGTATGAAGTCCTTTGGGAAAACAACATGCATGAGGAGGCTCGTTATGAATCATCTGCCGGACATTGCCGTAGGAATCGTAGGCTGCGGCGGCATCGCCAATGGAAAGCACATGCCCTCGCTGGCCAAGGTCAAGGGAGTCAAGCTGGTGGCCTTCTGCGACCTGCTTGAGGAGCGCGCCCGGGAGGCCGCCAAGGCCTACGGCGCCCCTGATGCCGGAACCTATACCGATTACCGGGAGATGCTGAAGCACCCGGGCCTGCAGGTGGTGCATGTGCTTACCCCCAACAGCTCCCACAGCGAGATCTCCTGCGCCGCCATGCGGGCGGGGATGGACGTGATGTGCGAGAAGCCCATGGCCCTGAATTCCGCCCAGGCCAAGCAGATGTTGGATTGCCGGGACGAAACCGGGCGTAAGCTTACCATCGGCTACCAGAACCGCTTCCGGGTGGATTGCCAATACCTGAAAAAATGCTGTGAGAACGGCGATCTGGGTGAGATTTACTATGCCCGGGCCCAGGCCATCCGCCGCCGGGCCGTGCCCACCTGGGGCGTGTTCCTGGACGCGGAGAAGCAGGGAGGCGGACCGCTCATCGACATCGGCACCCACGCCCTGGACATGACCCTTTGGTTTATGGACAACTACGAGCCGGAAATGGCCGTGGGCTCGGTATACCGGAAGCTGGGGGACCGGGAAAACGCCGCCAACATGTGGGGCTCCTGGGACCCCAAGGAGTACACCGTGGAGGACAGCGCCTTTGGCTTTGTGCGCATGAAAAACGGGGCCACCATCTACCTGGAGAGCAGCTGGGCCCTGAACACGCTGCTGGTGGAGGAGGGGAAAACCATCCTCTGCGGCACCGAGGGCGGCGCGGACATGCTGGGCACCCAGGACGCGCCTTTGCGCCTCAACGGGGAGAAGTATTCCAAGACCTATGAGACCTACCCGGGACTTAGGGCCGGAGAGGTGGCCTATTACCAGGGGGCCAGCACGGACCCCGGGGTGCTGGAGGCCGAGTCCTGGATCGCCCATGTGCGGGGCCAGGGCGAACTGGTGGTGAAGCCCGAGCAGGCCTATGTGGTCACGCAGATTTTGGAGGCCATCTACGCCTCCGGCAAGAGCGGGAAACCGGTGATGTTCTAGGGCGGCTTCTCAGTTCCTTTTGATTTGGTAAGATTCAATGAGGCCAGGGGCCGCCGCGTCATCGCGACAACCCCTGGCCTCATTGCAGGCGCAAGCGCCTCCCCTATTCCCCCGTCCGCTTCCGCTGGGCCCGCCGCTCCTTGGCCGCCTGGTAGTCGGCCCGCTCCTCGTCGGTCTGGGGCAGCAGCTTAGGCACCACCGTGGGGTTCCGGTCCTGGTCCAGTGCCACCATGGTCACAAAGGCCCGGTTCACCAGCTTGCGGGCGCCCCCGTTATCCATCTGCTCCACAAAGGTCTCCACACACACCTCCATGCTGGTGCGGCCGGCGTAGGTCATGCGGCCCAGCAACACCACCACGTCGTTGAGCTGCGCCGGAGCCAAAAATTCCAGATGGTCCACAGCGGCGGTAATCACTCTGCATCCGCTGTGCCTGCGGGCCACTACCGCCGCCACCACGTCAATCCACTGCATCAGCAGGCCGCCAAAGAGCTGAAAGGTGGCGTTTACATCCATGGGAAGGATGATGTGCACCTGCTCCACACGGCTGGATGCCACCGTACGGGTTTGCCGGGCCTCACCCTGGGCTTCCACCGGGTCCTTCATGTTGGTTCCCTCCTTTTCCTGCCCCAAAGGCCGTTTCCCCAGGCACCGGGGGCGGCGCACCTGCCAGCTCGGCCCTGTATTCCCGGCTGAGCAGCAAAGGGTCCAGGCAGCTTGCCAATAACAAATGCCTTCTGGGCATGGGGTGCAAGGTAAACAGGTCCGGGAACTTCTCCACCAGGCGGCGCAGCATGGCCGCCTCGGAGAAGCTTCTGCGGATGGCCGCGTCCACCTGGGACAGGGCCTGAACCTCCCGAACCAACAGCTTCAAATGCTGGCGGGGCACCACCATGAAGGAGCCGTCCGGCTGGCCCTCCGCCATGGCCAGGTGAATCCTCCCGTCCATCAGGTGCGAAAAGTCCGGCAGCGCCCCGGGGCAGACCGGATGGTCCAGGATATCCGCGTCCACCCAGGCGTAGTGGGAAAAGCCGGGATAGCTCCGCATGGCCCGATGAAGCAGCAGAAATTTGCTGCGGGCAAAATGCTCCATGGGCCTCATGTCCTCCGCCAGCAGGGACTTGGGCAGCACTGCGCTGTCCGGATAGCTGACGGCGTTGGGAAAGCGCATCTTCAGAGACCTGGCCTGGGAGCCCGCTGTATACAGCAGCAAGGGCAAACGCCCCAGGGCCCGCAAGTAGGCAAAGCGGATCATGTACCACAGGGTGGGCCTGAAAGCGTCGGGCAGGTCCACAAAGGCGCTGGTGAGCATGGGCATGGGGGGCGCGCCCCGGGCCAGAATCACCCTGGCCTGCTGGGCGATCATCAGGGCCCCGGGCATTTTTTGGGGATACCTCTCCTCCTGGGAAAACAGGCCCAGGCTGGAGCGCACGCCCACCAGCCCCTTCCCAAAGCTGAGCCCGGCGAACTGCTCAAAGCGCGCCAGAAAATGTCCCGGCAGGTCGTCCGGCGTTGGCTTGCGCAAATAGGGCTTGGGGGACGGGCCCAGGGGCCACAGCAGCGGGGTTTCAACGGCGTACACCGCAAACTCCGCCACAAAGGCCGCAATGGACAGCCATTCCTCCCGGGTGTCCGCCTGGTGCAAAAACCGGATGCCCCCAAACACCAGCCCGGGGTTCACCACCATGGTTTTTACCGTGGCCGAGGCGCACACCAAAGGCGTTCCGGCCACGATCTCCACCGATTGCTCCGTTATCCTGCCAAAAGCCGGCAAGTAGGCTTGGGGAGGCTGATTCCCCTGGGGAGCCCCAACAAAGCCCGTCAGCAATCCCAAAGGCGCGGGAAGCTTGCGCCACCGCTTTTCCAACCCCTGATCCCACCGTTCCCCAAAGGCGTGGGGACCTTTGAGAAAGAGAAAGTGCGTCTCGTCGGTCAGCAGGGGCAAGACCCCTGCCAAGCCCAGCTCCTGGGGATAAAACAGCAGCGTGTCCTGGAACCGGACCCCGCCGGTGGGCTCCTGGGGAAGCTCCTGGAGCACGGCCTCCGTGCCCAAGGGGAGGGCAAAGCGCAGGGAAAAGGGCCGGGCCCCATGGGCCACCGCGTCCAGCACCATGTCCGCCAACACGTCCGCCTGGGCGCACTCCGAGACGATCACCAGCAGCCGAATCCCCAGCATGACAAGCTCCTTAGGCAAAGGATGCCTTCATTATAAGTGGCAACAGGCCAAGCGTCAAGACAGGGCCGACGCCCACGGGCTTTAAGCGGTTTGACACCGGGCCGATTTTGGGATATGATGGAAGAAACATCGGCTGGGAGGCTCTTCAGTTTGCATATTGCCGCCACCTGGACCCGGGGCTTTATGGGGAGACCTCCTGGGGCAACGTTGCAGCTCCCTTGATGCGGGCCAACGTAACCTTCGCCTTGGATAGGCCGGATACCTTCCCTGCCGGGGGCTCCGGCGCCAAGCCGCCTGAAAGACGGCTTTTCATGATTCCGATTCATAGAAGGAGGTTATTCCGATGAAGCGTTCTGTGAGCAAATCCCTGGCGTGCCTGGTATGCACACTGCTGGTGCTGATGCTCCCCCTCTCCTCCCTGGCGCAAAGCCCCGGCACTTCCTGGCTGGATGAGGCCTGGGCCGCGGGTAAACCCGTAGAAATGACCCTGACCTTTATCCCTGGAGAAACCTTGAAGGCGGTCCCCGCAGTGGCCGACCTGCTGGAGTCCCTATCTCTGCGCTTAGTGGCCCAAGGGGACCGCTTTTTGTCCCTGGACTTGCTGGTAAGCGGCCAGGAGGCGATGTCCTTCTCCTGCCGTGCGGAGGAGGACGGCTACTATCTCCAAAGCCAGGCGCTGGGCGATCAGACACTATACTTTTCCTGGGAGGATATAGCGTCGCAGCTCATGTCTGAGGGCGAGGCAGCCTCGCTTTTTGCCCAGGCGGAGTCCGGCGCCCCTTCCCCGGCTCAGGCCGAGGTTCCCGCCCCTCTGCTGGAGCTGTATGAAGCGCTGGGCATTGACACCACAGGCCCGGATGCGGTGGACCCCAATGCGTGGATGGATGTCTATCGCTTCCTGGGCTTTGGGGAGGATATCATTCAATTGGAGGCAGAATTGCTTAGCAAAGCCGTGGTCACTCCGGGAGAGTTTACCGATCCCAGCCACGATCCCGCCATTGTGAAATACGAAACCTTTATGACCGAAAAAGAGTTCGCCGCGGTCTGCCAGACCCCCTATATCCGCTATGTTCTATCCGGGTTTATCTCCGGTATGGATCCCACCCTTACTCCCCAGGAGGTGTCAAAAGCCACCCAGCAGCAGCTGGATGAACTGTCGGCTGCTATCGAAAATTCCTCCTTCACGTTCACCTGCACCTCCCTGTATGCGCAGGACGGCCTGGTATTCCAAGATTCCCCTTACTCCCTTTCCCTCACCCCTCCCGATGGCTCTCAAGGCAGGGTGGTGGATATGCCCATTACCTATCGCCGGCTGACCACCGGCGACGTGCGGACCCATTCCTTCCAGACCAAGCTGTCCCTAGACCACGCGGACCAATTGGAGCTGGACGCGAGGCTGATGGAACAAGGGGAGGACCTCACATACAAAGTGATCCTGGACGATTTCATGGATACTTTGGTACTTCTGGAGGGTGACATTCAGGCGGCGGAAGAAGCCTTCTCCCTGTTCGCGGCGGTCAATGGCCAGGACGCCTTTGGCCTGGAGATGACCTCCACCCACAGGGAAGCGGAAACGGTACGGGAGATAGAGCTGTCCATAAGGCAGGACGCCCTGGACTCCCTGGTGAATAGCGCCGTTCCCGTCTCTTCCCGGCAGGGCTTGGGACATCTGCTGACCTTTCGTGCGCGTTCCGCCGTCCTGGAGGGAAAGGAAGACCCCTTCGCCGCCATCCGGGAGGCCCGTCCCGATACCTCCACCCAGCCTCTGACCATGGCCGAAGAGGAGCAAGCTGCCTTTTTTGAAAAAACGTTCCAAATCTACTTCCTGAGAGCCACATTCAAGTTCATGAGCCTCCTGCCTTCCAGCGTAATGGAGTCTCTGCTCCAGGGCCTCAGCTGGTAGCCTTCTGCCCGGGGCCTTTCTTCCCCAGGATCAGCGTATTCCTTTGAAATCCCCTCATCACCATGAGGGGATTTTCATGTTCCGCCTGCCCTGCGCATACCCTTCCCCGGAGGGATGAACATGAAACGCGGATGCTTGCCCCAGCTTCTCTGCCTGGCCCTTTTGCTGGCAGCCCTGCTTTGGCGCATGGTGGGCGCGCCTGTCACCGCCCAGGATTGGGCAGGCCTCAGCACGCCCTTTTGGCAGGCCCGCATGCTGCTACCCTCCCGCATGGCCAGGATGGCGCTGCTGTGGCCCTTTCTGAGCCCCAGCCAGCAAAAGCCCCCCGCCTCCACCCTCCTGGAGGCGGAGGACCCGGAAAGCGCGCTGCTGTCCAGCCTGGACCCCTCCTGGAATCCAGCCGCCGAAGCCTTTCCGGGCTGGACCCTCCAGGTGTGGAATGCCCAGACGGGCCAAATCATCCCCCTTCCCCTGGAGGAATACGTCTGCTGCGTGGTGGCGGCGGAAATGCCCGCCAGCTACCATCTGGAGGCCCTGAAGGCCCAGGCGGTGGCGGCCCGCACCCGGGCGGTGGCCCAAAGCCATGCGGGGGGAGGCTCCGGCTGTTCCCAGGGCCAGGGCGCGGATATCTGCACGGACAGCGCCCATTGCCAGGGCTTTGCGGATGTGGCCGCCTGCCGCGCCAAATGGGGGGATGAATACCAGGTCTACCGCCAGCGGGTGGCGGAGGCGGTCCAGGCCACCGCGGGCCAGATTCTCACCTATGGGGGCAAGCCCATCACCGTGCTGTTTCACGCCATCAGCGGCGGCGTCACCGAGGACGCCTCCACCGTGTTCTCCCAGGGCCTCCCCTATTTGGTCAGCGTGGAAAGCAAGGGCGAGGAGGGGGCCCAGGGCTATAGCACCGAGGCGGTTTTTTCCTTTGAGGAGGCGGCCAGGCTGCTGAGCGCCTCCTTCCCCGGGGATGCCATCACCGGGGAGGACTTGCGCCAGGCTTTCGGCATTGCCCAGTATACCCCCACCGGCCGTGTGGACACGCTCTATCTGGGGGAAAAGGAACTGCCCGCCACCCAGGTGCGCAAGGCCCTGGGCCTTCGCAGCACCTGGTTCTCCCTATCCATGGACG
>JARKQO010000082.1 GCA_029974855.1 Eubacteriales bacterium | reverse complement strand
TACGGCTTTTCCCAGACGGATGGCCGGGCGGACATTTACTCCTTCGGGGTGCTGCTGTGCTGGATGCTGACGGGCCGCACGGACCTTTCCCAAGTCAAGCTGGCAAACCCACGGCTGGCGAAAATCATCCGGCGGTGCACTGCCTTCTCCCCCCAGGACCGCTATGGCAGCGCGGCCCAGGTAAAGCGCGCGCTGCTGCGGGCGGGCCGCCATCCCGGGGGCCTCTGGCGGATTGCCGGGGGCGCGGCGGCTCTGCTGGCGGCCCTTTGCATAGGCTTTGTCCTGGGGCGGTACAGCCCCTTCCTGACGGTCCCCGTTTCCAGCGCCGCCCCTTCCTTTCGGGAGCCCCTGATGGAGGCCGCCGCCCGGGCCGGGCTGGGGCTAAGCTCCGAAGAGCCCCTCTCCTGGGAGGCCCTGGCATCCCTGGGGGAAATCTATGTCTTTGGCCAGGAGGTGTCCCCCACGGAGGACGCCTTCTCCCAGGGGCTGGCCGGGGAGCGGGGCAACGCTCCCCCGGGAAGGATTCTTTCCCTGGAGGATATCCGGCTTTTGCCCGGCTTGCGGGTGCTGTACGTAAACCATCAAGCCCTGGCGGACCTCTCCGCCCTGAAGGGGGTGGAGGGCCTGACCCGGGTGGATTTGCGGCACACCCAGGTTTCGGACCTTTCGGCCCTCTCCGGCATGAAGTCCCTGACCCACCTGAACCTGTACGGCACCTATGTGACCGATGCTTCCTGCCTGGATCAATGCCCCAACCTTCATGAGCTGGAGGTGGGGAATACGCTGATCTCCTCGGTGCGCTCTTTGGGGGGACGCAAGTCCGTGACCACCCTGTCCCTGAAGCGGCTCCCTCTCCTCTCCCTGGAGGGCATTGAGGAGTTTACGGCTTTGCAGACCCTGTACCTGACGGGTACGGAGCCCCGGGACCTGACCCCGCTGCTGAGCCTGCCCCACCTGGCCCGTGTGGTCCTGGATGAATCCATGAGGGAGGCGGCCCAAGCCCTGGGGCCCACGGCTTTCCAGATCACCTACGAGTAACCCCGTCCCCATGGTCTTTGCACCCGGAGGCTGCGCATGCCGCGGCCCTACAGGGAAGCCCCGGGAACCGCGCGGTTCCCGGGGCTTCCCATCCTTGCGCTCCCTCAATCGGGCCAATGGTACAGGTTTTCCTCCGTCCTGGACATCCGCTCCTCATAGCCATCCAGCTTCCGGTCCAGCCGCTCCAGGGCCCCTTGCAGCTCCCCAATGCGCTCCGCGATCTGGCGGCGCTGCTCCACCAGCAGGGCCTTGCGGGCAGGAATGGAGTCCGCCCCCTGGCCGAACAGGGCCACGTACTCCACCAAGGCTTCAATGGACACCCCGGCGCTGCGCATGCAGCGGATGAACTCCACCCACCGCAGTTCCTTGGGGCCGTAGTCCCGCTGTCCGCCGCTGGTGCGGGGCACCTTGGGGATCAGCCCGGCCCGCTCGTAATAGCGCAGGGTGTCCGCCGTGAGGCCGAACGCCTGGGCTGCCTGGGCAATGGTCATAGCCTTCCCACCCTTCACAGGTTTCAATTCCGTTTCCTTTGCCGCCGGGCTCACAGCCCCAGCTCCTGGAGCCAGCGGCGAATCTCCCCCTCGGCCTGGCGCACCTTGCTGCCCCGGATGGCCAGGCCCTGGAGCACCTGGCTCCCGGGGCACAGGGCCGCGATGTCTTTGGGGCTGCGGCCAATGCCGCTGCCCTCGTGGGTGCACAGGGGCGCGATGCGCTTTCCGGCGAAATCGTAGGCCGCCAGAAAGGTCCACACGGGCATGGGCATGGTGCCCCACCAGTTGGGATGGCACAGGATCACCGTGTTATACTCCGCCATGTTCTCCACCGTGCCCAAAATGGCCGGCCGGCTCTTCGCCCGGGACTCCCGCTTGGCCGCCTCGGTGCAGGCGTAATAATCCTCCGGATAGGGGGTTTCAGGGGCGATGTGGAACAAAACGCCCCCGGTGATCCTGGCGATGGTCTGGGCGCAGACCTGGGTGTTGCCCACCGGCAACTTCACGATGGAGCCGTTCACATAGTTCATGCCCCCTCGGGAGAAATACGCCACTAAAACCTTGGATTCTGCCATCTGTGTCCGCTCCCTTCCCGGTTGCTGGCGCGGAAACCGCCACCCTTGGAATTCGCCGGGCCCTCCCCTATCTCCTTCCAGGGCCGCCCGCGACCCAGCCCGGCTGGCCTTTCCTTTTCCTGTCTTATGCCCTTTCCCCTGAGGGGAGCCCTTTTTATTTACAAAAATCAGAATAAAGGCTTGACCTGGAGTGAACTCCAACTGGTAAGATAAGGGCAGAGGATCCTGGGCGGCGCTGAGCGCCGGGTTCCGGAAAGGAGGAAAAAGCATGGAATACACAAAGCTGGGAAACACAGGCCTGGACGTCTCCAAAATCTGCCTGGGCTGCATGGGCTTTGGGGACGCTTCCCGGTGGACCCATCCCTGGGTGCTGGGGGAGGAGGAGGCGCGGCAGATCCTTCGCAGGGCCCTGGAAATGGGCGTCAACTTCTTTGACACCGCCAACGTATACTCCATGGGTACCAGCGAGGAATACCTGGGCGGGGCCCTGCGGGACTTCGCCCGCAGGGAGGAGGTGGTAATCGCCACCAAGGTCAACGTGCGGATGCGCCCAGGCCCCAACGGCGCGGGCAACTCCCGCAAGGCGATCCTTCACGAGCTCGACCAGAGCCTGCGGCGGCTGGGCACCGACTATGTGGATCTGTACATCATCCACCGCTGGGACTATCAAACCCCCATCCAGGAGACCATGGAGGCTCTGAACGACGTGGTGCGGGCGGGTAAGGTCCGCTACATCGGCGCCTCCGCCATGTTCGCCTGGCAGTTCCAAAAGGCCAGGAACGTGGCCGAAAGCCATGGCTGGGCCAATTTCGTGTCCATGCAGAACCACTGGAACCTGCTCTACCGGGAGGAGGAGCGGGAGATGGTGCCCTACTGCCAGGACGCCCAGGTGGCCCTGACCCCCTACAGCCCCCTGGCTTCCGGGCGGCTGGCCCGGCCCTGGGCCCAGTCCACCAACCGCTTTGAAACGGATTCCATAGCCAAATGGAAATACGGCGGTACGGAAGAAGCGGACCGCCCCGTCGTGGAGCGGGTGGGAGAAATCGCGGCCCGGCGGGGCGTCTCCATGACCCAGGTGGCTTTGGCCTGGCTGCTGCAAAAGCCCTTGGTGGCCGCGCCGGTGGTGGGGGTCACCAAGGCTTCCCACCTGGAGGAGGCGGTGAAGGCGGTGGAGCTTTGCCTCAGCGCCGAAGAGATCGCCTATCTGGAGGAACCCTACGTTCCCCACGGCATCGTGGGCCCCAATCTCAAATAGCGCCCTGAAAGGGCATGCCATGCTTGCGCCGGGAGGCTGCCCCTTGGGGTGGCCCCGGCGCTTTGCCATGCCCCTCCGCAGGGACGGTGCTGCCCGCCATATGGCCCCTTCTCCATTTTTCTCACCTGGCAGGGCTTCTCCACATACCTTTATAATGGTACCACTATTCCTTTGCCTGAGGTGAAGACCATGTTTGATTCGGATTACCAGCGTGGGCCGCGCGTTGAAAACCAAGGCGCCGCCTTTGATTTAGACCATGACCATGGGAACCACCCGCTGTCCCCCTGCTCCGGGCACAATCCCTGCAACCCTTGCAGGCCTTGCCCTCCCGGACCTCCGGGGCCTCCGGGACCTCCGGGCCCTCCCGGCCCTCCCGGCCTTCGTGGCCCCACCGGACCCCAGGGAACCTCCGGACCCGCCGGTGCCCAAGGTCCCGCCGGACCCGCCGGCCCCCAAGGCCCTGCCGGCGTGATGGGCCCCACAGGCCCGCAAGGAGCCGCCGGGCCAGCCGGTGCCCAAGGGCCTGCCGGGCCTGCCGGGCCCCAAGGCCCTGCCGGCGATATCGGCCCCGTTGGGCCCATGGGTCCTGCCGGGCCTGCCGGAATCCAGGGACCCGCCGGAGCCGCCGGTCCTCAGGGGCCCGCCGGTGACATGGGACCCACCGGGCCCATAGGCCCTGCCGGGCCTGCGGGAGCCCAGGGCCCCGCCGGGCCAGCCGGTGCCCAAGGACCTGCCGGCAGTGTGGGAGCTACCGGACCTGCCGGGCCAGCCGGACCCCAGGGACCTGCCGGGCCTGCCGGGCCCCAAGGCCCAGCCGGCAGCATCGGCCCCACAGGGCCTGAAGGCGCCGCCGGACCTGCCGGAGCCCAGGGACCTGCCGGGCCTGCCGGGCCCCAAGGTCCCGCCGGCAGCATCGGTCCCGCAGGACCTCAAGGGGCCACAGGCGCCACGGGCGCCACAGGGCCCACCGGTCCCACCGGCCCCACCGGGCCTACCGGGCCTACCGGCGCGGCGGGCGACGGGGCCATCATTCCCTTTGCCTCCGGGATCCCTGCCGTTTTGACCACTGTGCTGGGAGGCTTGCTGAACACCTCTAGCGTCCTTGGCTTTGGCAACAACCTTCCCGGTGTCTCCGCCGTGGGCGGAACCATCAGCCTGGCGGGGCTCACCAACTTTGCGTTCTCCATGCCCAGGGACGGAACCATCACCTCCTTGGCCGCGTATTTCAGCGTCACCGCGGCGCTGAGCCTCATCGGCTCCACCGTGACCATCACCGCCCAGTTGTTCCAGTCCGTCACCCCCAACGATAGCTTCTTGGCGGTGCCCGGCGCCGTGGTCACTTTGGCTCCTCCCCTCACGGGGATCATTTCCATCGGCGATATCAGCAGCGGCATCACCACCGGGCTGAACATCCCCGTCACCGCGGGAACCCGGCTGCTGTTGGTGTTCTCCGCCGACGTGACCGCGGGCCTGGACCTGGCCGCCACTGTGGCAGGCTATGCCAGTGCGGGCCTTGGTATTTCCTAACAGAACCCCTCCGGCCCTATCCAACCATGTCCTGCGCCTGCTCCAGGGCAGCGCGGGAATGGGGCGTCCGCTTGCGGACGCCCCGCTTTTTGGGGGAGGCATGCCCCTCCCTTATGCCAGCTCAAACTGCCCGGTGTAAAGCTGATAATACCGGCCCTTTTGGCTCAGCAGCTCCTCATGGCTGCCCCGCTCCAGCACCTCCCCGTTTTCCAGCACCAAAATGGCCTGGGCGTTGCGCACCGTGGAGAGGCGGTGGGCGATGACCAGCACCGTCCGGTTCTCCATGAGCCGGTCCATGCCCGCCTCGATGAGCTTTTCGGTGTGGGTGTCCACGGAGCTGGTGGCCTCGTCCAGGATCAGCACGGGAGGGTCCGAGGCGGCGGCCCTGGCGATGGCCAGCAGCTGCCGTTGCCCCTGGCTTAGGTTCGTGCCGTTCCCGGACAGCAAGGTATCGTAGCCCTCCGGCAGCCGCTGGATGAAGGCGTCGGCATTGGCAAGCCGGGCCGCCCGGAGGACCTGCTCCCGGCTGATCCCGGGGCTGCCATAGGCGATGTTCTCGGCGATGGTGCCGGTGAACAGGTTCGTATCCTGGAGCACCACCGCCACGGAACGGCGCAAATCGTCCTTTTGGATGTCCCGGACATCGATGCCGTCATAGGTGATGCTGCCTGCGCTGACGTCGTAGAAGCGGTTGACGAGGTTGGCGATGGTGGTCTTTCCCGCTCCGGTGGAGCCCACCAAAGCGATCTTTTGCCCCGGCTTGGCGTACAGGTCGATCCCCTTCAAAATGGGATGCCCCGGCTGATAGCCAAAGACCACCCCGTGGAAGCGCACATCCCCCCGCAGGGGCGCCCACCGGGCCGCCTCTTCCTGGGTTGCGGGCACCCGCCAGGCCCACTCCCCGGTGGGCTCCCGGGAGGCCTGGGGCTCTCCCTGTTGGTCCCGGGCCACATGGGCCAAGGTCACCGTGCCCTGGTCCACCTCTGGGGGCTCCTCCATGATCTCATAAATCCGCTCCGCCCCGGACAGGGCCGCCAGCAGAAAGTTCATCTGGTGAAAGAACTGGTTGATGGGCATGGCGATCTGGCGCACATAGACCAAGTAGGCCGTCAGCACCCCCAGATCGATCCGCCCGGAGATGGCGAAAAACGCGCCCACAAAGGCCGTAAGGGCATAGCTGAAATAGGACAGGCTCACCACCATGGGGATCAAAATGCCGGAGTAGGTGACGGCGTTGGTGGCGGCCTGCTGGAGCTTTTCGTTCCGCCGGGAAAACTCCTCCAGGTCCTGTTCCTCGTGGCCAAAGACCTTCACCACCTTCTGGCCCTCCACCATCTCCTCCAAAAAGCCGTTCAGGCTGCCCAAGTGCTTCTGCTGCTGGGAGAAATAGGCGTGGCTCTTTTGCCCGCTGTGGCGCACCACCCAGAACATGGCCAAAAAGGAGGTCATCACAATCAGGGATAGCTGCCAATGCAGCAGCAGCATCACCCCAAAGGTGCCCACCATCACTACAAAGCTCTGGACCATCACGGTAAAGCTGTTGTTGAAGGCCTCGGCAATGGTGTCGATGTCCCCGGTGAAGCGGCTCATGAGCTCCCCGTGGGTCCGGGCGTCAAAGAAGGACAGGGGCAGCTTTTGCACCTTGCGGAAGAGATCGTCCCGGATCTGGCGCACAATCCGCTGGGCCACCCTTACCATGAGCTGGGAATACCCCCAGGTGGCGGACACCCCCGCCAGGTACACCAGGCCCATGTACAGCAAAAACCGGGCCAGGCCGGGGATATCCCCGGGAAGGATGTAGTCGTTCACGGCGGGCTTGAGCAAATAAGTGCCGTATACATTGGCCCCGGCGCTGAGCACCACCAGCAAAGACACCAGCCCAAGGGCCGGGCCATGGCCCCTGATATAGCGCCACACCAGCCGAAGGGGCTTGCGGATATCCCTGGGCCTGGCCCTGGAGCTGCTTCTGCTGCCAGTCATCATAGGCTCGCCCCCTGGCTTTGGAGCGCCCAGATCTCCCGGTACATGGGGCTGACCTCCAGCAGTTCCTTGTGGGTGCCCAAAGCGGCCATCTTCCCCCGGTCCAGCACCAAAATTGGGTCCGCGCTTTGGATGGCGCCGATCCGTTGGGTGATGAAAATCTTGGTCACGTCCCCCATCTCCTCCTTGAGCCGGGTACGGATCAACGCCTCTGTGGCGGCGTCCACAGCGCTGGTGGAGTCGTCCAAAATCAGCACCTTGGGGCGTTTCAGCAGCGCCCGGGCGATGCACAGCCGCTGCTTCTGCCCCCCGGACACATTCACTCCGTATTGGCCCAGGTCCGTCTCATACCCCTGGGGCAGCCTGGCCAAAAGCTCGTCCGCGCAGGCGATGCGGCAGGCCCAGTCCAGCTCTTCCTGGGAGGCCCGGGCATTGCCCCACAGCAGATTCTCCCGAACGGTGCCGGTAAACAGCGTGTTCTTTTGCAGCACCATGCCCACAGCATCCCGCAGGTGGGCCAGGTCATAGTCCCGCACGTCCCGGCCGTCGATTGTGAGGCTCCCCTCGGTGACGTCGTACAGCCGGGGAATCAGCTGCACCATAGAGGATTTGGCGGACCCTGTGCCCCCAATGATCCCCAGTGTCTGCCCCGGCTCCAGGGTGAGACAGATGTCCGAAAGCACGTATTCCTTGGCGGTTTCTTTGTACTTGAAGAACACATGGTCAAACTGGACGCGGCCTTTTTCCACCTT
>JARKQO010000049.1 GCA_029974855.1 Eubacteriales bacterium | reverse complement strand
CGGAGGGGTCGGGGGCAGCGCCCCTGACCGTCCCTCCCCCCCCCGTCAATTCTTCATCCCCGTCATCACAATGCCTTCCACGAAGTACTTCTGGCAGACCAAATAGACGATAATTCCGGGCAAGATGGACAGGCAGGTGGAGGCCATGGCCAGCTTCCAGTCTGTGCCGTAGGAGCCGGAGAACTTCTTCAGGCCCAAGGCAATGGTGAACATCTTGGCGTCGGAGATATACACGGTCTGCTGGAGCACGTCGTTCCAGATGCCAATGAAGATGAACAGGGCCACCACGATGATGGCGGGCTTGATGGAGGGCACCAAAATCTGGAGCAGCACGCGCACCCGGCCCGCGCCGTCGATCTTGGCGGCCTCGTCCAGCTCCCGGGGTACGGTCATGATGAACTGGCGGATCAAGAAGATGTTAAAGGCTCCGCCCCCGGTGAGGTAGGGCAGAATCATGGGCCAGTAGGTGCCCCCCAGGCCCAGAAAGCGAATCCAGACGATGTAGAGGGGAATGAGGGTCACGATGGGGGGCAACAGCAGGGAGGCGATGCACAGCCCGAAAACGAAGCTGCGCCCGCGAAAGTACAGCCTGGCGAAGGAGTACCCGCACATCACGGCGGTGACGGTGCCAAAGACCACGCAGGGCACAATGATGGTCATGGTGTTGAAGAAATACGGGAAGAAGGTAAAAACCCCCATGGCCTCGCCGTAGTTGGCAAACAGCCACCGGCTGGGGAAGAAGCTGAGGGAGCCGATCTCCGGGTTGGTCATCAAGGAGGACCGGAAAATCCACCACAGGGGAAACAGCGTCAGGGCCGCGAACAGGAGGATGAACAGCAGGGAAACCCCGTCGGCAATCCGCTGCCGCCTCTTTTTGCTTTGCATGCCTGCCATGCTACCTGTCCCCCCCTTCGTAAAACAGCCAGGATTTGGAGGTGGCGAAGAGGATCAAAGTAAAAACCCCGATGATGAGGAAGAAAATAAAGGAAATGGTGCTGGCATAGCTCATGTCGTTGTTGATGAAGCCGGTGCGGTACATCAAAAAGGACATAAAGGTGTACTCCGGGTAGGTGGTGCGGTTGCTGCCCGCGTAGATCAGCGAGGGCACCACCACCTGCATATTGGCAATCAGGCTCATGAGCAGGTTGTAGAAGATGATGGGGCTCATGCACGGAAGGGTGATATGGGTAAGGCGCTGCCAGGAGGACGCGCCGTCAATTTCCGCCGCCTCATGGTACACCCTGGGCACATTGCCCAGGCCCGCCAGAAAGATCACGATGAGGTTGCCGCTGGCCCACACGGCGATTACCGCCAAGGAGGGGATGATGAACTTGGAATCCGCCAGGAAGGCGACCCTGGGAAGCCCGTAGTGGGCCAAAATGGCGTTGAACACGCCGGAATCAGGGCTGTATAACAGGGCCCAGCTGGTATAGACCGCGATAGCCGGGATGATGTAGGGAACGTAGAAAACGGCCCTGAAAAAGCCCCGGGCCGGGACCCTCCGGTTCAGCAGCATGGCTATGGTGAGGGAGTAGAGCATGCTGAAGCACACAGACAGCAAGGCGTAGGTCACGGTCACCTTCACCGAGGGGCCGAAGAAGATATCCTTGGTAAACAGGCGGATGTAGTTGTTGAGCCCCACGAAGATGGGCTGGGGCATGATGGCGGTCCATTTGAAGAAGGACAGCGCAAATACCGCGATCAGGGGCAGGTAGGTGATGAAGGTGAGCCCCAAAAAGGCGGGGATCAGAAACAGCTTCGCGGCCCGGGCTTCCTGCCGGGCCATGAGGGGGGTTCCAATGGCTGGTTTTTTCATGTTGCACCCCCTCTGGATGGGCTCCGCCCGCGAAGCGCGGGCGGAGCCGGACGGGATCAAATCTTAGTAGCCCTGGTTGGCGGCGATGAGGGCGTCCAGGTTGGCGGTAATCGCATCCGCCACCTTGGCGTTGCCGCTCCAGCAGGGGGCCAAAATGGTGCTGAGCGCGTCGTTGAAAAGGTTGGTGTTGTTGACCCAGTACCAGGAGGTGGGCCTG
>JARKQO010000046.1 GCA_029974855.1 Eubacteriales bacterium | reverse complement strand
GCGCCTATAACCGCCTCCGGATGCCATGCTCGATGATATACAGCGACTTCTTGCAGTGATCCCGGAGATTGCTTATGGAACGCTGCGAATGCTAGCTCTGAAAAATGAAGATGTCCGTCACGAACTGCACGCACAAATCCGCCAGGATGGAGGCGTCCACCTCCAGGGATATCTCCCCGCGCTCCTGGTCAAAGTCGATGCCGATGATGAAGATGTCCTTGTAGCGGCTCTGCAGCCGTTGGATCAGCCCCCGGGAAACGCCGTGGGCGTTGCTGTACAGCTGCTGGCCCAAGGCGATGTGGGCGGGGTGCTGCATCAGGTATTCGCTGTCCAGCACGTAAAACTCCTCAAAGAAGCGCAGAAACGGCTCCTTCTTGTACAGCTTGAAGGCGGGCTCCACATACTGGAACCTGTGGGCGCGCAAGGTGTCAAAGACGTAGACGTACAAATCGTCCTTGGTGGAGAAATACTGGTACAGGCTGCCCCGGGGGATGCCCGCGCCCTTGACGATGTTGGAAAGGTTCGCCTCCTGGACGTTGCGTTCCCCAAACTCCTTGATGGCCGCCTGCAATATCCGCTCCTGCTTCTCCGCCGGCAGGTTCAAAAAGGTCGGCGTCGGCATGATTCTCTCCCCACTCTCAACAAGATACTGGGATTATAGCGCATACGGCGGATGGAAGCAAACCATTTTTCCCTTTACCCGGCGCGAATCGGACTAGAAGGAGGTTGTTGCACATGAAGAAGGTGTACATCGCGGGCGCGAAGCGCACGGCCATCGGCAGCATGGGTGGCGCGCTGTCTCCCGTCCCCGCCGCCGTTTTTGGCGCGGAGGCGGTGAAGGCGGTTTTGGGGGACACGGGTGTGCCGCCCCAGGACATCAGCGAGGTGCTGGTGGGGAACATCCTGCCTGCGGGCTGCGGGCAGGGCGTGGCGCGGCAGGTGTCCATCCTGGCGGGCATCCCCATCGAGGTGCCCGCCTATTCCCTGAATATGGCCTGCGGCAGCGGCATGAAGGCCATCATGAACTGCTGCGCCGCCGCTTGGGCGGGCCTGGGGGAGCTGTTCATCGCCGGGGGCACGGAGAGCATGAGCCGCGCCCCGTACCTTTTGCAGGATGCCCGCAAGGGCCTGGGCCTGGGCAATCAGCAGCTTACGGACCATTTGGTGTTTGACGCCCTGACCGATGCCTTTGAGGGCATCCACATGGGCGTTACGGCGGAGAATATCGCGGCCCAGTACGGCATCACCCGCCAGGAGCAGGACGCCTTTGCCTGGGCATCCCAGCAAAAGGCCATCGCCGCTGTGGACGCGGGGGCCTTCCGGGAGGAGATCGTGCCCGTCACCGTCCGGCAGCGCAAGGAAGAAACCGTCTTTGACACAGACGAGTACCCCAACCGGAAGAGCACCCCGGAAAAGCTGGCCTCCCTGCGCCCCGTGTTCCAAAAGGACGGCACCGTCACCGCGGGCAATGCCTCCGGCATCAACGACGGCGCGGCCTTCGTGCTGGTGGCCA
>JARKQO010000008.1 GCA_029974855.1 Eubacteriales bacterium | reverse complement strand
CAGGCCCCGTCGTAGCTTTTCCAAAAGGCCTTCTCGGCCCCCTTCATCTGCTGCAGCCGCTCCTGGCGGCTGGCCAAAAGCCGCCGGGCCCTCTCCTGGCGCTCCTCTCCCTCGGGCAAGGAACGCAGCAAGGCCTGGAGCCGCTCCTCGGTAGCCTTGCGCAGGGTTTCCTCCAGGCCCTCCAGGGTCTGCTTCAGGCGCTTCCTCACCACCTTGCGCGCCTCGTCCACCCGAACCCTCAGGGGGTAGTGGCGGAACTGCCGCAAAAACAAGTCCTCCATCTCGCTGGCAGCAAGCAGCGTGCGCCCTCCAAAGGTCACGTCCCAGGCGGGGGTCACGGTTTTTTCAAACCGCTCCAAAAAGGCGTCCAAGGCCTCCCCCAAAGCCAAAGCGCCCTTTTGCCGCAGCACCCCGTCCAAGGCGTCCCGCTGGGCCTTGGTCATGGACAGCCGTTCCTCCAGCCGGGCCCCCACCTCCAGCTTGGGCATCCGCTTGCCCAGCAGCCTTTCGCAGAGCTGGGCAAAGGTCAGCTGGCGCACCTGCTCCACCCCCAAATCCGGCAGCACCCGGCTGATATAGTTCAGAAACAGGGGGTTTGGAGCCAAAATCATCATCTGGTGGGGGGCCACGGTCTTTTGCAGCCGGTACAGCATCCAGGCGATCCGGTGCAAGGCGATGGTGGTCTTGCCGCTGCCCGCCACCCCTTGCACGCATAGGGGGGAGAAGGGATCGTGGCGGATGACGGTGTTCTGCTCCGCCTGGATGGTGGTGACCACCTCCCGCAGCCGGGCCGTGGTGACCTGGGACAGGGCCTCGGTCAGGAATTTCTCCTGGCCCACCAGCCCGGTGTCCTGCATGGCCAGCAGCTTTCCCTCCTGGACGGTGAACATCCGCTTCAGGGACATCTCCCCTTCCACCTTGCCGTCCGGCGCGTCGTAGCTGACCCGGCCGATCTGCCCGGAATAGTACAGGTTGGCTACGGGGCTCCGCCAGTCCGCCACTTGCACCTTGTATTCCGGGGTTTTGACGACTCCCCAGCGCCCCACGTACACCCGGGCCGCTTTTCCGGCTTTCAGGCCGCTGTCATAGGGCATATCCACATCCGGGGTAAAGTCCAGCCGGGCGAAGTAGGGCTGCTTCCTGGACAGGCGCAGCTGGTGCAGGCCCCGCAGCTTCATGCGCACCACAAACTGCTGCACCACGGCGTCGTCGCTGCCGTCGTCGATCACCTGGATGAAGGTGTCGTTGCCGTCCACAATGCCCAGCTCCGCCTCCGCCTTACCCAGCTCTCCGGCCACAATGTCCAGCGTGGCCGCAAAGTGGGCCTGCTCCTGGGAAAACTCCGATGGATTCATAGGGGCTCCTTTCTTTTTGGGAACGTAGCTCCGGGGAACACAAAAGGCCACCGCATCCTTGCTTGGCAGAAACCAACCGCCTGCGCGCCGCAGGCCGCCTGGGGTTTCTCCGTCACAAACATGCGATGGCACTCGCAGAGGTTTTGGATTGTCCGGGGGAAAGCTTTCCTTACTTGCCGATTACGGCCTTGATCCTTCTGACCCCCGCCGAGGAGCTTTCCTCCTTCTGAATTTTAAAGCTGCCCAAGTCTCCGGTGTTGGCGGCGTGGGGGCCGCCGCAGATCTCCTTGCTGAAGGAGCCCATGGAGTAGACCTTCACCTGTTCCCCATAGCGGCTTTCAAACAGGCCGATGGCTCCGTGGTCCTTGGCCTCGTCCACGCTCATTTCCTCGCAGGTGATGGGGGCCTTGGCGGCGATGACCTCGTTCACCAGCTTCTCCACCTCCGCGATCTCCTCCGGGGTCATTTTCCGGCCAAAGGAGAAGTCAAAGCGGAGGCGCTCGGCGGTGATGTTGGATCCCTTCTGGGCCACCTCCGGGCCCAGCACCTTGCGCAGGGCGGCGTGCATCAGGTGGGTGGCGGTGTGGAGCTTGGCGGTTTCATCGCTGTGGTCCGCCAGGCCGCCCTTGAAGCGCTGCTCCGCCCCGGCCTGGGAGGTGGCCTGGTGCTGCTTGAAACACTCCTGGAAGCCCTCCATGTCCACGGTGAGGCCCTTTTCCTTGGCCAGCTCCACCGTCATTTCCACAGGGAAGCCATAGGTATCGTACAGGTGGAAGGCGCTCTCCCCGTCGATGGTCCGGTTCTGCACCTTGGCCACCAGCTTCTCAAACTCCCGGGTGCCCTGCTTCAGGGTTTTGGCGAAGCGGGCTTCCTCCAGAGCCAGCTGCTCCAGCACGAAGCGCCGGTTCCGGGTCAGCTCCGGGTAGGCCTCCTGGTATTGGTCGATGATCACCTGGGCGATTTCCCCGGTAAAGCCCTCCGGCAAGCCCAGGCCCATGCCGTAGCGCACGGCCCGGCGGATCAGGCGGCGCAGCACATAGCCCTGGTCCACGTTGCTGGGGGCCACCCCCCGGTCGTCCCCCAAAATGAAGGTGGAGGTACGGATATGGTCCGCCACGATCCGGAAGGCCCGGGTGGTTTCCTCGTCGCTGCCGTAGGTTTTGCCGGAGAGCTGAGCGATCTTGCCCAAAATCCCCTCAAACAGGTCCGTTTCGTATACGCTCTTCTTGCCGTTCAGCACGCAGATGGTGCGCTCCAAGCCCATCCCTGTATCCACATTCTTTTGAGCGAGAGGGACGAAGTCCCCGTCTGCCTGCTTGTTGTATTGCATGAACACGTCGTTCCAAATCTCCAGGTACCGGCCGCAGGAGCAGGCGGGGGAGCAATCCGGGCCGCAGGGCTCCTTGTCGGTGATGATGAACATCTCCGTGTCC
>JARKQO010000005.1 GCA_029974855.1 Eubacteriales bacterium | reverse complement strand
AAGGCCCCTCCCGCCGGAATGGGCTACTCCGCCGCTTTGGACGCCAGCGGCGTCCTGGCCCTGGAAACCATCGCTTTGGGGGAGCAAACCCTGGTGCTGGCCGGGGCGGACCTGCGGATAGCTTAAGACGGAACCTACCGGATCACCACCCACGGCCCGGCCACCGGCAATATCCTCATCGATCCCAGGGTCCGGGCCACCGTCACTTTGTTGGGGCTGGACAGCGCCGGCTTTTTGGACCTGGGCCACGACGCCGCCGTGACCTTGGCCCTGGAGGGCAGCTCCTGCCTGGGGGGCGGCATCGCCTTGGGCCAGGGCTCCGCCCTCACGGTGCAGGGGGGCGGCGCGCTGCTGACCGCCGGGGTGGTGAAGTCCGGGGGTGGCCTGGTGGACGTGGACATCAAAAGCCCCGCCAACCTCACCCTTCCCGCCCCGGGCCCCATCGCGGGCACAGGGCTCATGCCCACGGTGCTCTTCATCTCCGACCCCAGCGGCGCGGCCTTGCCCAATACCCAGATCGTGCTGAAGCTGGGCAAAAATGCCCCCTTCTCCGCCACCACGGACCGGAACGGCTTCCTCTACCTGTGGCGCAGCGCCCCCCTGTCCAGCGTGGACGCGGTGGTGCTGTCCGACGCCAACACCTACGCCACCGTGATCCTAAGCGGCTCCGGCGACCCGGACGCTCTGCCCGCCATCGCGGACGTGGCCGTGAACGCCTTGGGCACCATCACCTACACCGCCTCCGGCGCGGCCACCTCCGGGGTCCAGTACCTGGTGGGCCCCTCCGAGGTCCCCATGCCCGATACCTATGTGCCCCAGGCGGGCCGGGTGCTGGAGCGCTTTGGGGAGTGCAACATCCCCGGGCTCCAAGCCGGCGACGTGGTGACCTTCCGGGTATTCGCCTGCGCCCGGGCCAACGTGACCCTCACCCAGGACACAGCCGACGGCTTTGCCTTCAGCCCCCAGTATTCCTTCCTGGTGTCCCATGTGCGCTTCCCCTTCTCCCTGGACCCCCAGTTCAAAACCTATAACGGCAAGAAGTTCTCCTTCGCCTCCGGGCTGCTGCCCAAGGGGGTCTCCATCGCCTGGTTCTCCGGCTCCAAGCCCCTTTCCGACGCCCCGGTCCAGGTGGGAAGCTACACCGCCCGCATCGGCATTCCCGTGGGCCACCCGGACTTTCTTCCCGGTGTGGCGGAGGTGGAGGTGGACATTCTGCCCATCCCCGTGCTGATCTTCCCGGAGGAAGCCCGCAAGGTCATGGGCCAGCCGGACCCCGAGGAGTTTCCCTTTACCTACGACTCCGGGGACCTGCTGCCCGGGGATAAGATCACCGGCAGGCTCATCCGCATTCCCGGGGAGCAGCCCGGCAACTACCCCTACCTCACCGACCAGCTGATCGCCAAGCCCTACTACGAGCTGGAGATCGACCCGGATTCCCCCATGTTCTTCATCGATTTCGATCCCCGCCACTTCCGGCCCTACGACCCCCTGGCCAAAATCGATCCGGTCCACGACGTCATCCTCTTCAGCGACGGCCGCAAGCTGGATTTGATCACCGCCACGGTGCAAAAGCTGAACATCAGCGGCGTGGCCTACGGGGAAATGCTCACCGAGGCCTTGTCCGGCAAGGTCCGGCCCTTCACCCCCTCCCTGCGGCTGCGGCCGGGCTACGACGCGGCCTTGCTGATTTTGCAAGGGGAGCCCGAGCTTCGGGCCGACGGGGGCTATGCCACCGATTTGGACGGCAACCCCATCGTCACGGGCCGCACCTTGACCCTCACCTACACCCACCTGGAGCATCTGCGCCGCCAGCGCATCACCCACATCGCCTTTGGCCTGGAAGGGGCCTACTGCTACCTGGCCTTGGAGGACCTCCGGGGGGAGGCCCTGGAGGCCCTGATGGCCCGGGAAGGCCTCACCCGGCTGGGCAGCCGCTTCGCTTTCACCCTCACCCCCGTGGCCGGCGGCGGAGCCCTGCCCCAGGACGCCCCCGCCGCCCTGGACAGCGCCGCCTTGGGCGCGCCCTTGGCCCAGGTGCGCCTGGAGCTGGTGAAGGGCTCCGCCCGCCTGGACATCACCCCGGCTTTGCCCTCGGCCCGGCTGCTGATGGACGTGAGCCCGGCTTTGACCCTTTGGGGCGGGGAGGCCTCCTCTTCGGACCCGGAGGTGGAGGAAACCGTGCTGGGCCAGTCCCGGCAGACCCAGGCCCCCGCCCAGGACGCCCCGGAAGCCTCCCAGGAGGCCCAGGCCGTCCGGGACGCCGCCGACGCCCTCCAGGGCCGGGTGGAGCCCACCACCCAAAACCTGGAGCTGGCCCGCCAGACTTTGGAGCAGGTCCTCCGGGAGCTGGGCTGCTCCCTGCGCTTCTTCACGGACCTTGCCCATCCTCTTGACAGCCTTCTGGTTGTGCCCTATACTTTCTCGGAAGCCCAAGCCATCCCCTATACCGCCGTTTTGCGCACCAGGCCCTACCTGATGGCCCCCCTTGCCGCCCACGGCAACGGGCTCTACGGTTTGGCCTTCGCTTCCCCGCTTCCCTAGCCCCCAATCCACCCTGACAAGGAGGAAGATTCCATGTCCCGTTTGCTGTCCAAGGCCCTGTGCCTGCTGCTTGCCGCGGTTTTGCTGTGCTCCTTCGCTCCCCTGGTCCGCTTCGCCTCCGCCTCTGTGGCAAGCCTGGGGGACTACATTCCCCAGGACCTCACCCCCGAGGAGCTGGCCCTGTGGGAAAGCTGGGCCGAAGAATCCCCCAGGAGGGGGAAGGCAACGGCCAGACCGCCGAGGCCATGACCCCCGAGGAGGAGGCCGCCCTGGCGGAGCTCCAATCCGCCATGGACGAAAACCAACCCATGGACGAGGTGGACCTCACCAACCTGGAGCCTAACCCCCTGCTGCCCGCCAACGTGTTCAACATCCTGCTCCTGGGGGTGGACAACCGCAGCACCGATTTGGAGCGGGGCCTCTCCGACGCGGTGATCATCTGCTCCGTCAACCTGGACACCGGCAGCGTCAAGCTCACCTCCATCGCCCGGGACACCGCCGTCATCGTCCCCGGCTTCAAGGACAAGAACCGCGTCAACGTGGCCTACAAGCGGGGCGGCCCCGAGCTGTCCATGAAAACCGTGAACCGCAATTTCCACATGAACGTCCAGCGCTACGTGGTGGTCAACATCCACGGCCTGGCCGATATCATCGATTCCCTGGGCGGCGTGGACATCACCATGACCAGCAAGGAGGCCGGCCGCATCAACTTCGAGCTCCGCAAGGAACCCATGGACAAGGTGAAGCGCGAAAAGGTGAAGGCCGCCGACGGCGTCCATCACCTGGACGGCATGCAGGCCGTCACCTTCGCCCGCATCCGGGGCATTGACAACGACCTGGAGCGCACCCGCCGCCAGCGCCAGCTCCTGGAGGTGCTCCTGGCCACCGTCATGAAGGACATGGACATCGCCAAGTTCATCTCCCTGGTGGAAACCGCCCTTCCCTACGGCCAAACCAACCTCACCCTCCCCGAGCTCATCCGCCTGGGCACCGTGGTGCTGGGGGGCGAGGCCATGCAGAACCTCCAAAACGGCGGCGAGATCATAGAGCAGCTCCGCATCCCCGTGGACAAGCGCTTCGGCTACAAGGAGTTCAGCGGCTCCAGCCTCATCTACCTCAGCGAGCGGAACCTCAAGTTCAGCGTTGAAACCATCCACAACTTCATTTACGGGGGGACGTATTTGCAGTAACGGGGGGGGGGAGGACGATGGGGGCGCCGCCAAGGGCTTCGCCCCTGGACCCCACCAGGGCCTGAGGCCCTGGACCCGCTCAATAACTCTATCAAAAAAGTCGTGGGAAGCATATCGCGCTTGCTCCCACGGCTTTTTTCATTGCTTTCTTTTCCTACCGCTCCCTGAGCCTGTACAGCTCCACATGGTCATACCAAAACCCCGGCGGGCTTTGGGCCGTGGTTACCAGCTCGTACCTGTCCAAAATGCTTTCCGGCTGCTTCCCCCGGGTCACCACATAGGTGCACAGCCCTTCCTCGATATAGCGGATCTGCTCCCGCAGCATCTCCTCCAAAGGCACGTTGGTCTGGTGAAAGTATTTCACGCTGGGCACGATCCCCGAGGCTGTGTAAAACCCAGCGTCCATAAACCCGTAGTTCAGCAGCGTGGTATCCGGGGCTTTCTCCATGGCCGCCGCCAGCTGGTATTGCATGGTGCTCTCCTTGGGCTGTAAAAACGAGGTTTTCACATTGGGGCTGCCCGCCAGGCACAGGCCCACCGCCAGCGCCGCCATGCCCCCGTACAGGGACCGCAGCAACGGTTTTCCCGCTTTCCCCGCCTCCAGCCGCCCTCCCGCCCACCGGGCCGGAAGGGCCAAAGCCACCCCCAGCATCCCATACAGAATCAGCCCGTAATAGGGGTAGCTTCTGCCTCCGATGAACACCCCCACCGTCAACAGCCCCAGGCTCAGCCACAGGGCTGCGGCCTCCCAGGGGGCCCGGGGGGCCTTTCCCGGCCCGCCCAGGTCCTGGGCAGCTTTCCCTGTCACGGCCCTCCGCCCCCAAGGTCCCCCGGCCCACAGCATCCCTAACCCCAGCAGCGCCCCATAGACCCAGTTCTCCAACCCCCAGGTCAGAATGGACCGGGCCATGGCCTTCCCCCGGCCCAAAAGCCCAGCCGCCTCTCCGCCGGAATACAAAAACAGGTTATCGTACAGGTAGGTTTTCAGCCAGTCCCCCACCGCGCCCTTGGCGCCGAAATACAGGACCCAGGGCAGCGTAGCCAACGCGATCCCCGCCCCATACCACAAAAAGCAGCGCCAGGCGTTTTTCCACCGCCCGGCCCGGGCCTGTACCCCAAAGGCCACCAAAATCCAGGCCAGGTGCAGCCCCAGCATGGTGAACTTGGTCCACAGCACGCAGCCGCACAGCACCCCGCAGGCCAAAGCGGTCCTGGCGGGCATGGGCCCCGGGGCCTTTTCCTTCAAGTAGCGCAGCAGCCACAGCAAGGAAAATGACACAAGCGGCAGGCACAGCTCCTCGGCGCTGTCCCCCTGCTGGAACGCATAGGAGGCGGCCACCAGCGCCGCCCCCAAGGGCAGCGCCAGCAGCGCTCCCTTCCCGGCCCCGTACAGCCGCAAATGCCCGTACAGGCTGCCCAAAAACGCCGCCAGGCACAGCACCTCCAGCACCCACACCCCCAAAAAGGACAAGGGGGAAGCCATGGCGCACAGGGCATGGACCCCGTACAGCAGCGGCCCCTTGTGGTCGTACAGGTCCCGGTATATTACCTGACCCCGGGCCATACCCTTGCCCATGGAGAAGTAGATGTTCGCGTCGGACCAATCGTTGATGGGATACAGCGGGGAGGACTTGGAGCACACCAGCAGGCAGCCCGCCGCTATCAGCAGGCAATAGGCCGCCAAGGGCCAAAAGCCCGGCCCGCCCCTTCCCTCTTTTGTGAGCCTGCGGTCCATGGCCCCTCCTCTTTCCCCGGGCCCGGAGAAAGCCCCGCGCCCCTTGCTGCTGGTAGCATATCACAACCCGCCGGGCCAGGCAAGGGAGCCCTCAAACCCATGGTTGTACCGGACCGGATTCCACCAGATTCCCCAAAATAAGCTTTCCTTTTTCCCAGGACAATGGTATAATGGTAAAAATCCCAACTGAACGTATGAGGAGGTCTAGTCATGCCTGAAACCACATCCGCGCCAAAGAAAAAGAGGAATCTATTGGTCGATTTGCTTGTCATCATGCTGGTCGCGGCCATCGTGATGGCTGTGATCGGCTTCGTTGGCAAGGACAGAGCCATGCGCGACGCATCCACCTACAGCGCCCAGCTCAAAACGGCCCAGGAAACCATCCAGGCTCACGAGGCCTCTTTGTCCACCTCCGCCGAGGAGCTGGCAGCGGTCACCTCTGTCTTTTCTCAGCAGGAACAGGGCCTGTCGGAGCTGCAGAGCAAGCTGGACGCGCTGACCGCCCAGGTGGCGGAGCTGGAGACGGCCAAGGCCGGCGCGGAAGCCGCCCTGGCAACCGCCCAGGAGGAAGCCAAGGGAGCCCTGGCCCAAGCCAAGCTGGATGCGGACGCGGCCCTGGCCCAAGCGGTAAAGGACGCGGTGGCAGCCGAAGCCAAGACGGGCGCGGATGCCCTGGCCGCGGCTAAGCTAGAAGCCGGCACGGCCCTGGAGCAAGCGGTGAAGGACGCGGTGGCAGCCGAAGCCAAGAAGGGCGCGGATGCCCTGGCCGCTGCCAAGCTGGATGCGGACGCGGCCCTGGAGCAAGCGGTGAAGGACGCGGTGGCGGCCGAAGCCAAGAAGGGCGAGGAAGGCGTAACAGCCGCTATCCTGAGCACCGATACGGCCCTGGAGGAAGCGGTGCAGAAGGCTGTGGCGGAGAAGGAAGCGGAGCTCCAGGCCCAGTTCGCGGAGAAGGAAGCCGAGCTCCAGACCCAGTTCACGGCGAAGGAAGCCGAGCTCCAGGCCCAGCTCACGGCGAAGGAAGCCGAGCTCCAGGCCCAGATCGCGGAGGTGACCGGGCAGCTGGACGCGGCCAAGCTGGCCCTCACCGCCCTTTATGCCGGGGAGGAGATCGATTGGACCCTGTTTGGCTTCGAGGCCCCCACCCCGGTGCCCACCTCCACCCCCACTCCCAAGCCCACCCCCAAGCCCACCACCCCGTAAGGGAATCCTGATCCACAATGCAAAAGCAGGCCCGTGTTCGCCGGGCCTGCTTTCTCTTATTATCCCCTACCCCAGCCTCTCCCAGGCCGGGTCCACCTCCAAAGTGGCGAAATAGTCCGCCGGGGTCTCGGCCCTGCGGATCAGCTGGAAGCTGCCGTCCTCCCGGTACAGGACCTCCTTGCAGCGCAGCTTGCCGTTGTAGTTGTACCCCATGCTCAGGCCGTGGGCCCCGGTGTCGTGGATCACCAGCACGTCCCCGATGGCGGCTTCGGGCAGCATCCGGTCCACGGCGAACTTGTCGTTGTTTTCGCAGAGGCTGCCGGTTACGTCCACCTTGTGATCGTGGGGCAAATGCTCCTTCCCGGGCAAAGTGATGTGGTGATAGGCCCCGTACATGGCCGGGCGCATCAAATCGCAGGCGGAGGCGTCCACCCCCAAATAATGCTTATGAATGCGCTTTTCGTGGGTCACATGGGTCACCAGCCAGCCGTGGGGGCCGGTCATGTAGCGGCCCAGCTCGGTTTTCACGGCCACGCCCCCGATGCCTCTGGCGGTGAGGATATCCCGGTAGGCTTGGGCCACCCCCTGGCCGATGGCTTCCAGGTCCGCGGCGGGCTCCTGGGGCAGATAGGGGATGCCGATGCCCCCGGACAGGTTCAGGAAGGACAGCTCCAGCCCGCTTTCCTCCATCAGCTCCCGCCCGGTTTCCATCAGCAGCCGGGCCAAGGCCGGGTAATAGGCCGGGTCCGTGGTGTTGCTGCTCAAAAAGGCGTGGAGCCCGAAGCGGATGACCCCCAGGGCCTTCAGCTCCCGCAGGGCTTGGGACAGCTGGGGCCGGGTCATGCCGTACTTGGCGTCCCCAGGGTCGCCCATGATGTCGTTGCCCACCGCAAAGGTCCCGCCGGGGTTCAGCCGCAGGCAGACCTCCCGGGGAATGCCCCCGTTTTCCCGCAGCAGCGGGATGTGGGTGATGTCGTCCAGATTGATGATGGCCTCCAGCTTCCGGGCCAAGGCAAACTCCGCCGGGGGCACGGTGTTGGCGCTGAACATGATGTCCTGGCCCCGCAGGCCAATGGCCTGGGCCAGCATCAGCTCCGTCTCGCTGGCGCAGTCCAGCCCGCAGCCCTCCTCCCGCAGAATGCGCAAAATGGCCGGGGTGGGCAAGGCCTTTACCGCAAAATACTCCCGGAAATCCTCCGCCCAGCCAAAGGCCGCCTTCAGCTCCCGGGCAGTCCGGCGGATGCCCCTCTCGTCGTACAGGTGGAATGGGGTCTCAAACTCCTTCACAGCCCTTTGAAAAACCTCGTCCGGCAAGGAAAAATTGGGCATACCGCTCCTCCTTTGGGAATGGCGCTTCCGGCCCCGGGCCTGCGGGGGATGCCTTGGGAAACCCCGCAAAAAAAGACCGGGCAGCGGATTTGCTGTCCAGTCTATCACAGCGGGAATCCCTTTGCAAGGGGGAATGGCTGCCTGCCGGGAAATTCCGCGCCACCGCCCCTAGGACTTCAGCCCGCTCATCTTCACGCCCTCCACCAAATACTTTTGCAGCACGAAGAACAGCACAATGGTGGGCAGCACCGCGATGACCCCCGCCGCCATGATGGCGTTCCAGGGGGAATCGTTCCGGCCGATGAAATCCGCGATGGCCACCTGGAGCACCCATTTGCTCTGGTGCTGGTTCACCACCAAGGGCCAGATATAGCTGTTCCAGTTGGCGATGAAAAACGCCACCGCCAGCGTGATGGAGATGGACTTGGACAGGGGCAAAAAGATTCGCAGATAGGTGCCAAAGGGGGTGCAGCCGTCCATCTCCGCCGCCTCCTCCAGCTCCTTGGGAATGGTCAGGAAGAACTGCCGAAACAGAAAGATGCCGTACGCGTGGGGGATGGCGGGGATGATCATGCCCGCGTAGGAATTCAGCATCCCCATCTGCTTTACCAGAATGAACAGAGGGATCATGATCACCGAGAAGGGGATCATCAGCGTGGAGAGAATCCACAAGAACACCGCGCGCCTGCCCGGGAACTCCAGCCGGGCCAGCCCGTACCCGGCCATGGAGTGAAACAGCAAGGCCACCACCGTCACCGTGGTGGACACCAGCAGCGAGTTCAAAAAGTAGATGTGAAACTTGTGCTCCGCCACCAGCTCGTACCCGTCCATGGAGGTCCGCTGGGGAATCAGCCGCCCGTCAAACACGTCGGCCAGGGGCTTGAAGGAGTTGACCACCATCAAATACACCGGCACCAGCAGGCAAACGGCCAGCAACGCGGCAAAGGCAAGCTTCACCATCCACAGGGTTTTGTTGGTTTTCATTGCTCCCCCTCGCCTTTCTGCATAAATTTCAGCTGGATGGCGCTCACCGTGAAGATGCACAGGAACAGCACCACCGCCATGGCCGCGGAATAGCCCAGCTGGGAATACTGGAAGGCATTGGTATAGATGTTGAACACCGTCACGTTGGTGGCGTTGGCCGGGCCTCCGTTGGTCATGATCTTGATCAGGTCAAAGGCCTGGAAGGACGCGATGGTGGTCACCAGCAGCACGAAGGTATTCACCTCTCTGAGAAGCGGGAAGGTGATCCGCCAGAAGATCACAAAGCCGTTGGCCCCGTCCAGCTTGGCGGATTCGTAGTAGCTCTGGGGCACGTCCTTTAAGGCCGCCAGAAAGATGATGCAGTAGTACCCCACCAGGTTCCATACGGAGATCAGCGCGATGCAAAACAACGCCTGGTCCGGGTCTCCCAAAAAGCTCTGGGGGGGAATGCCCAGCAGCTTCAGCACGTCGTTGATGACGCCCCGCTGGGGGTCCATCAGAAACAGCCACATCAGCGAAGCCACCACCGTGGAGATGGCAAAGGGCACGAAGTACACCGTCCGGAAGAACTCCTGGACCCGCTTGGTGAGGGAATGGACGAACAGCGCCAGCAGCAAGGACAAACAGAAGATCATGGGCACGAACATCAGCGTGTAGTGGAGGGTTTTCAGCATGGAGTCCCAAAAGACCCGGTCCCGCAGGAGGTTGGCATAATTCCCCAAAGCCAGGAAGGTCATCTTGGGGTTCAGGGCGTTCCAGCTGTGGAAGCTGGTGTAGATGGACAGCAGAATCGGCAGAAACAGGAACACCGCCAGGCCGATCAAATCCGGCGCCAGCATCAGGTACGCGAACAGGGCGCGCTGGGCCTTATGGCTTTTGAAGCCGCGCCGCTTGGGGGCTACCACCGGTGTGTTCACAGCCCGTCAACCTCCCCTGAAAGGGTATGATGACGGGGAGGAGGGTTTCCCGCCCCCCTCCCCGCACGGGTTCGTTACATGGAGCCCTGGAAGCTCTGGAGGAACTGGTCGATGAGCTGGTTGGCGGCCTCGGCCTCGGCCACGGGGTCGTTGCCCCGGAACATCACGTTCTGGAGGGCGTTGCCAATGGCGTCCACCACCTCGGCGGGATAGCGGGGCTCTCCGATGGCGGAGGAATAGATTTCATCGGTGAACACCTGGCGCAGGCCCTTGGAGTAGATGTCCTTGCCGGCTTCCACCACGGATTTCCGGGGGGAGTAGGCGAACTTCACCTCGGTGCACCACTCCAGCGGCTTCTCCACGCCGCCGGCAAAGCACCACATGGCGAACTTGGCGGCTTCCTCGGGGTTCTGGCTGTTGGCGTTCACCATCATCTTCCAGCCTCCGGCGCAGGTGGCGGCCTTGCCTCCCGCAGGGATGGGCAGCGGCGCCACGGCGATGTTCTGGTCCCCGTACAGCTTCTCCAGGTCCGCGATGGCCCAGGTGCCGCTCACCTGCATGGCGGCCTGGGCGGTGCCCAGCAGGCTGATGTCAAAGGTTCCGGGAATGGAAATCTTGGAGGGGGCTCCCGCCTGGATCAGATCGCCCCACAGCTTCAGCGCGTCCACGGCGGCCTGGCTGTTGAAGGTGCCCTTCTTGTTGGCGATGTCCACGGCGTTGCCGCCGCCCTGCCACAGGAAGGGATACCAGGTGAAGTTCTGGTAGTAGCCCTTGTTGGGCTCAATCAGCAGGCCGGCCACCTTGTCCTTGGTGAGGGCCTTGGTGGCGGCGATGAGCTCGTCCCAAGTGGCGGGGGGCTCCACGCCGGCGGCGGCCAGCATGTCCTGGTTGTAGTACAGGCCCAGCAGCTCCACCTCAAAGGGGATGGCGCAGATTTTGCCGTCCACGGTCACGGCCTCCAAGGAGCTGGGCAGGAAATCCTCCACGATTTCCGGGGTGAAGTAGGGGGTCAGGTCCAGGGCCAGGCCGCTGTTGGCGTACTTCAGGAAGTCTCCCGGGCTCATGAAGAACACGTCCGGGCCCGCCCCCGCCGCAAAGGCGGTGGTGAGCTTGGCGCCCATGTACTCGTCCTGGGGAATCACCACGAATTCGATCTCCACATTGGGATTCTCCTTCATGTACTCCTCGGGCAGCGAGGCCATAAAGTCCTTTTCAGCGCTGGAGTGGAACGTCCAGAAGGTCAGCTTCACGGGGGTATCAGCGGATGCGAAGGGTACGGCTGTCATCAGGATGGAGAACACCAAAGTCAGGACCAGGATGCGGACTGTTTTCTTCATTTCCCATACCTCCTATGATTGATGGTTTATTTCGTCGGCGCCGACGTCAGGCGCCGCAAAACCCAATAGGTGCAATCGATTGCAGTTCTCTGGCAAGCTTCCCCGCGCCCTCCGGCGGCCTGGCGGCCTTACCGCCGGCAGGGCCCCGTGGACGCCCGAACGATCAGCTCCGGCTCCAGCCGGATTTGCCTGCGGGGAACCTCCGGCTCCCCAATGCGCTCCATCAGCAGCGTGGCGGCAATGCGGCCGATCTGATCCTCCTGCATGGTCACGGTGGTGAGCCCCGGGGTCACCCGGCTGGCCAGCTCGGTGTTGTCCATGCCGGTGATGGCGATGTCCCCGGGCAAAACCACGTTCTCCTCGGCGCAGGCCGTCATGGCCCCCAAAGCGATCAAATCGTTGGAGGTCACCACCCCCGTGACCCCGGGATGGTCCCTCAGCAGGGCCTTCATGCAGCCATAGCCCGCCGCTTCGGAATAGTTGGCCTCGTAGGTGTAGGGGGCCCGCAGGGGAAGGCCCGCCTCCTCCAAAGCGTCCCGGTAGCCCTGGTAGCGCTCCAGGCCCGTCTGCTCCCGAGTGCTGCCGCCGAAGTAGGCGATCTCCCGGTGGCCCTGGGCAATCAGGTGCCGGGTGGACAGCTTGATGCCCAAATAGGTATCCACATACACGTAGTCAAAGCGGTCCTCCCCCTGGGGGGAGTCGTACCGGTTGGTGAGCACCACCGGGCAGCCCGCCTGGTTGATGGCCTCGATGTTCTCCGGGGAGAAGTGGAAGGAGACCATGATCATCCCGTCCACCACCTTCTGGTTCAGAAGCTGGATGGCCTTCAGCTCCTCCGCCAGGCTGTGCTTGGTGTAGTACAGCATGAACAGGTATCCGCTCTGCTCGAACACGCTGTTGGCGCCCTCGATCATCTTGAAATAGAAGGGGTTGCAGATGTCCGGCACAGCCAGCATCACCCGGTTGGTCTTTTTGGTCTTGAGGATTTTGGCGGAATCGTTGATGGCGAAGTTCTTGGCCTTGGCCACCCGCAGCACCAGCTCCCGGTTCTTCTTGGAGCCCTGGCCCGCCAGCACCCGGGAAACCGTGGAGGGCGAGACTCCCGCCTCCTCCGCGATGTCGTAGATGGTACTCATGGGTTTGAATGGCCGAACAGCCGCTTCATCACCTCGGGCTCCTGGGGCCGGATGTCGGGCAGCGGCAGCCGCTCCCCCACCTTGGGCATGGGCCTGTAGTGGGGGTTCACGCCCTGTTGGTACCAGTAGGCGGTGGAGGAAACGTCGTCGCTGCGGTGGTTGTTGTGGCCGTGCTCGATGGTGACCCGGATGTGCCTGTCAAACATGATGGGGTCCATGATATGATAGCGGTATAAGGTGATCTTGCCGCTCCAGTTGGGCCCGCCTCCCAGAAGGATGCCGTGGTAGGGGGCCGCGAACTCCTGCTGGGGGCACCAGGCGGTGTCGAAGTAGTCCTCGGTGCCGGTGCCGTGGAGCCGGGGGGGCCAGGCCTCCCCGTCGATGAAGATCATGTCGTCCCCCTCGCCGTACCAGTTCCACTCCGGGGTATGGCGCAGGTTGTGGATGTTCAGGTTGCAGCCCACGTAATGGCCCCGGCCGGCGGTTTCCAAAATCAGGTAGTTGCCGTCCCCGGTGGTGTTTTTGCCACCGAACTCAAACTCCTCGTTGGTCATTCCTTCGCCGGATACCCCGTCCGTGGGGCATTCCCGCCGCCAGGCGGCGTGGAAGAACAGCTCGTCCTCCGGCAGGGCCTGATGCCGCTCGTAATCGATGTAGAAGTAGAACTTCAGGGCCACGGCGGCCTCGTTCTCCACCTGGATGCGGGCCCCGTCCGCAAAGGGCATGGGGAAGAAGCAGTTGAAGGCCTTGCCGTCCTGGGGGCTCATCATCAAACAGGCGGAGCTGAAATTCTTGGTGAGCCCGTGGCCCATGCCAAAGAAATCGCCGATGGGGGCCTCCACGCTGGGCTGGGCCTCCCCGTTCCAGAACATGCGCAGGGCCACCTTCCGGGGCAAAAAGGGCTCTTCCGCACAGCCGTCCCCAACGGCCATGGTGACCCATATATGGGTGATGTACCCCGCCCCCTCCAGCACCGCGATGTCCCGCTTCTCCCGGGGCTCCAAGGTGAAATAATCCTTGTTGCCCCCGGAGCGGTCATAGCTGGAAACGCGGCTGCGCAGGCCATTTCTCATTTTGCTGATGCTTTTCACGTTTCGTCCTCCAACTGCAATCGATTGCAGTTACTATTATAAAACATCCAGGCAAAAAATACAATACCCTGCGAAAAAAATGTACCAAATATTTTTTCTTTTTTCTGTGAGCCTTCCGGGGGCCGCTTCTCAGCAGCCCGCAGGCTGCCAAAAATCATTGCAATGCCCGAACTTCGCTCGCCTCATCGCCCTGCGGGCGGTTCGCTCGCTTTCGGAAAGCGTTGTGGCATATGGCCTTGGGCTTTGCCCAAACCCAGCAGGGTTTCACCCTTTGGAAACCTGACAAGGGCTTTCGCCCTTGACGCGCCTTCTTTGGCACGCTGAGGGCCGCTTCTCAGCAGCCCGGCACCTTGGCCCCCACCGCGCCGTAGGGCACCAAATAGGTCTGGATTCCCGCCGCATAGGGCCCCAGATCGTATTGCTGGTAGAAGATCACGATGCCCCCGGGGGTCAGGTAGAAGTTGGCCGGGTCAAAGTTCTGGGTCACCAGCTCCGCCGGGTCCCCCAAAAACAACCCCGGGTCCTCCTGGGCCCTGCGCAGGGCCTCCGGGATGATCACGCCCAAAATCCGCTCCTGATAGTCCGCCCCGGGGGGGAACAGGCAGCACAGGGGCAGCCTGGTGGCGGTGCGGGCCTCCCAGGTTTCCCCGGTGCGGAGGGTGGTGCCGTGGGCCCCGCCGGTGAAGGTGTACTCATCCAGGTACAGGCTGATGATGCAGTCCTGCCCGTAGGTCACGGTAAAGGGCCGTACCAGCTCGTAGGGAAAGAAGGGAAAGCCCTCCTGCTGCCTGCTTTGAAAATCCGCCACCGCCTGGGCATACAAGGACACCTGGGCGTACTGGGCCAGCATGGCGGCCCGCTCCTTGTACTCCATGTTGATCCTCCGCAGGGGCGCGATGGAGGAAAAGGTCACAAACTGAGGGTATTCAATTTCATAGGTCAGCATGGTCTGTCCCGCAAAGAGCTTTTCCCCGGTGATGGAATGGCTGACCGCGTAGATTTCCCCGGCCATAGGCAAACCTCCCTTATCGTCCTAAGGGAGTATATGCCGGGCCTGCTTGACCAGTTGCTTG
>JARKQO010000588.1 GCA_029974855.1 Eubacteriales bacterium | reverse complement strand
CAGGCCCGCAATGAACCCTATCACATAGAACCATACGGTGTCCTTGATGAAAAACAGGCCCATAATAGAGGCGATCAGGATCACAAGGGATAGGAGAATCGCTTCCTTGCTGCTCTTTCTGTCGGAGATCTTGCCAAAAAGCAGCGCGCCAATGGCGCCGGACAAATGGATGAGGATCACGAAAAGGATCAATCCCGTCTGCCCCATGCCAAAGAGGGTAGCGCCAATGATGGCCGCAAAATCCATCAGCATCATGATGCCGTCGTTATAAATCAAAAAGGAAAGGGCGTACTTCACAAATTCCTTATGCTTCTTCACGGAGCGGAAGGTTTGCGCCAGCTTTTCAATGGCCAGAACGATGACGTTTTTACCCGTCGGGATTTGCTCCGGCTCGCGCTTTTCCTCCACCCAAAGGAAGGTGGGGATGGCGGCGGCAAGATAGATGAAGGCTGTGATGAAAAACGCGTAAGGGATCATCCGGTTTCCAATCAATTGAATGGGCACAAGCACCACCAGCAGGGCCACAATGCCGCCAATCATGCCGAACGCCCATCCCTTGCCGGAAACGGAGCCCACCGATTCAGGCGTTGAAACATCCGTCAGCAGAGAATCATAAAATACCTGAGCGCCGCGATAGCCGATCTCCGCCAGGATGAAGAAGAGCATGCCGGTGAACACGTCCCCCTCGCCCACAAAGAACAAAAGCGCGGTGCATACAATGGAAACCGCGGTGAAGATCAGCAGGAGCTTCTTTTTCGATTTTGTAAAGTCGGCAATGGTGCCGAAAATTGGGGACATGACGGCCACCAGCACCGCCGCGATGCCCACGGAGATACCCCAAAGCCGCGTTCCCTCCGCGCCGCCCACCACAACGTTTTTGAAGTAAGCGGAATATACCGCCAGAAGGACCACCGCCGCATAGGCGGAATTGCCGAAATCATAAAAATACCATGAATGGCGCGACCTCTTCCCTGTGTCCGCTTTTGCAAAATCCATCCTTTACCGCTCCCCTTTCAGTTGATGATACATTTCCAGGTATTTCCGCCCGCAGAAGGATCCGCTCGAAAGGATCTCATAATGCCCGCCGCCACAGGTAAACGCTATATTGGCACGGCCGTAGATGGCCATGTCCGAAATATCGTCGATCAAAAATGCCATGTCTCCACAGGTGATGCGGTCATGGTACATAGCAATAGCGCCTGAAGCAAGCCTCTCACTTTTATGCCCGGCATGGACCCGGGTCAGCGTTACGCCCTCATCCTGGAAGGCAGCCTGTTCCCCAAGCCTGGAGGCGATCTGGGCCAGCTTCTCCCGCTGCCAGGCATCCCATTCCGTAATCGTCGGATAGGGCGCGCCGCTTAGATAGCCGTACTCGTCATACTCCGCCTTCAGCCCGCAATCGCAGAAGAGTTCATTGCCACGGCTATGAAGGGCGCCAAAGCGTTGGCATGCGGGGCATAAAAAGAGCGCCGTTTCCAGCCCCTCGGCCAGACGCTTGCCCTGAAAGCGCACCCTTTCCGTTGCCTGCCGGGCGTAGGCGTCCTCAAAGAGGTCGGCGGCTATGGCCGCGTTTACCTCTTCCACACTCATGCCCTCCAGCCGCTGCGGGGCATACACGTTTACCACATAGCCGCGCATACGGCCGTGTCTCATGGTATACGCCCAGCGGGGGGTCGTAAAATAGCCGCCTTCAAAATGATAGGTAATCAGCGGCACACCGCAGGCCTTGGCCAGCCTGCCCACCGAGGGGGCAATGGGGCCCGTGAGGCCGTTGAAGGAGCGGTTGCCTTCCGCGAATATGCATACGTTCATACCGGCCTTGAGCCGCCGCATCACTTCCCTGGCGGTTTTGATATCGGTGCTGCCCTTCAGCCGTGATATGGGGTCGAAGTATCTTTGCAGCAGGCGCGAGGCCAGGCCTGCCCGAAACACATGCTCGCTGGCCACGAAGTATAAAAGCTCCTTGAAGCTGAGGTGTATGATCACCGCGTCTAAATCCGCGTTATGGTTGGCCAGCACCAGGTATGGGCCCGTGATGTCAGGGGCCGGCTGTGACTGGATTCGGAAGGACCGCTTGAAAAAGGGAAAAAGAAGCGCTTTCAGGACGCGGTATGTTCGTACATGGCGCTTGTGATTTTTCACCGTATCGGACATCATTTCACCTACTTTTGTAACGTCATCCCGTTCCCGCTTGCCGTCCATCAGGACCGGTACGCCGCATCCGGCTTTTGATCGGGCGGAGTGCTGTGGGGATTCCGCCAGCAATAATGGCACTGAGGCATTTACAAAGGAGGCCCAACCCAATGGTCAAGAAAAATGATAGCACAAATCTCATGGAATTGCTATGTGGTGTATGGGAGAAAGGGACCCGAAAGGAACAATGGGACCAGGGCAAGAGCCTGTCCAAGAGGCACAGAAGCCTATATTCAATGGGCGTCAGGTATATTTGCTCCTCATCCGGCCATGGGCTTGTGCATGGCTTCCAGCTTCAGGGCCATGCCACATCCCGGGAGGTCCGCGGGAAACGCCCCCTCTCACCAAACCTATCAGGTTTTAGAGTGGACAACCCCTTCCCCCCACGTTATCATGGGAGTAACGCGGGCGGGGCCGCCCGGTATCTGGCATAAGGAGGGCGGGGCGTCCCGCGGCATCGTATGAGCAGCATGTATGATCATGAGGCCTGGCTTTCCCAGGCCCCGGAAATTGAACCTTCGCGGATTACCCGGCGGGAGTCGGCGGATGTGGTGGTGGTGGGCGGCGGGCTGGCGGGGGTGGCGGCCTGCCGCAGGCTGACGGAGCTGGGCAAAAGCGTGCTTCTCCTTGAAAAGTGCAGCGGCATCCAGGCCCGCTCCGGGGATTTTGCCGTCATGGACAGCAGCATCGCCCGGCGCTGGGGCCGCCATGACATCGACCGCACCCAGATGGTTACGGACCTGATGAAGGACATGTGCTACATGGCGGACCAGCGCATCTTATCCGCCTGGGCCGCCCGGGCCGGAGAGGCCCTGGACTGGTACCTGGAGGCCGCGCCCGAGTACAGCGTGCTGGAGGATACCTTTTCCAAGCCCCCCGAGGGCTGCCGCCTGTGGATTCAGCCCCGCCGCCTGCCCCAGCCCGAAACCTTTGATAACCAGGCCGAGCGCTTCAAATGCTACCAAACCACGGCCTGGATTCGCCCCACCCATATTCCCGTCTGTCAGGGCAACTACCGGCGGGCGGTGGAAAGCGGCCTGCTGACCAGCCTGTTCAACACCCCCGCCGTGAAGCTTTTGCGCAGCCCCCAGGGCCCCGTGACGGGGGTCATCGCCCGTATGGAGGAGGGCGGCTATGTGCAGGCGGACGCGGCCCAGGCCGTCATCCTGGCCACGGGGGATTATATGAGCGACCCCGCCATGCTGCGCCGCTTCTGCCCCCGCATGCTCCAGACCCCCCAGCTGTGGACCAGCTACGACCAGCAAAAGCGCCCCTCCAACACAGGAGACGGGCACCGCATGGCCATGTGGGTGGGCGCGCGGCTTCAGGACGCGCCCCATGCCCCTGTGGCCCACCATATGGGCAGCGTGTTCGGCGCGTCCGGGTTTCTGCTGCTGAACCTCCAGGGCCAGCGCTTCGTCAACGAGGACGCTCCCGGCCAGCAGATCGGCGACCAGATTGAAAACGTCCAGGGCAAGGCCGCCTGGCAGTTTGTGGACAGCAACTGGCCCCGGCAGGTCAGGGACGTGCACCCCAACCATGGCTCGGTCTGCTATCCCCTGACGGACGAAGCCCTGGCAGAGGGCCAGGTCTACCCCAAGCTTTCCACCATCGACAACTGCGTCACCCCCGCTTTGGTGGAGAAGGCCGTGGCCGGCGGCAAGCTGCTGCGGGCCGATACGCTGGAGGCGCTGGTGGCCCGGACGGGCCTGCCCATGGAAGCCGCCCTTGGCTCCATCGCGCGGTACAACCAGCTGTGCCGCCAAGGCGTGGACCCCGATTTTGGCAAGCGCGGCCTGCGGCTGTTCCCGGTGGAAAAAGGCCCCTTCTATGCCTCGCGCTTTACCCCCGCCATCATGATCGCCGTCATGGGCGGCCTGGTCAGCGACGACCGGGCTCACTGCTACGATGAGGCCGGAAACGTGATCCACGGCCTGTTTGTGGCGGGCAATGTCCAGGGCGGGCGCTTCGCCATCGAGTACCCCCTCACCGTACCCGGCCTCAGCCACTCCATGGCCCTGACCTACGGCCTCATCGCCGCCGAGAACGCCGCCAAGGCCTAAGGCCGGGAAAGGGAAAAACGCCCGGCGTAGCCCTGGGGGATTCCCCCTAAGCTCCCCGGGCACAAGCTTCCTCCGCAGCCCCAATCATCGCGCTGGTAACTGCCGTCACCAGCGCTCCTTTCCGTTGTCCTCCTTGCGGCCCCCGGGGCGCGTGGCGCAACGTCCCAACCTCCGCTCCAGCCCCCATCTGTCTCTTGCTTGTGCCGGCAAAAACCTTTACACTGTGGGTAGACATTTTGAAGGAAGGGGGATGCGCCATGGATACCACCGTCATCGCCCGGCCGCGGATCACCCGCAAGCTTCAAAGCATTCTGACCCATCCGCTTTCCATCATCCATGCGCCCATGGGTTACGGCAAAACCACAGCCGTGGAGCAGGCCCTTGAGGGGGTCAACGCGGATGTGGTCTGGGTGCCCCTGGCGGCGGCGGGCTCCACGGCGGACGAAATGTGGCGGCAGCTGACAGGGCGGCTCCAGCGCCTCGGGCACCCCCTGGGGGAACGCCTGGCCCGGCTGCAAACCCCTTACGACCCGCTGCAAAGCGGCAAGCTGCGGGATATTTTGATCGATTTTGAATACGCCCGCCCCCTGATCATCGTGGTGGACGATTTCCAGATGATGGCGGACCCCCGCCCCTTTTCGCTGTTCCGGCAGATTGCCCAGGAGCGCATTGAACCGCTGCACATCGTGCTGATCACCCGGGAGCTTTCCCAGATCAGCGCTGTGGGGCTTTACCAGAAGCAGCTTTGCTTTACCCTGACGGATAAGGCCCTGCGCTTTACCCAGGAGGAGACGGAGGAATACTTCCGCCAGATGGGCTGCCCCCTGGATGAGGACCAGCTGGAGCGGGTGAAGGCCTACGCCGACGGCTGGGCCAGCATGCTGTTTGTGTACTGCAAAAGCCTGCAGCGGGGCGTGCCCATCGGCCATAGCCGCACGGTGGACGATATCATCGAGCAAAACCTCCTCAGCGGTGTGGAGCCGTGCCAGCGCTCCGCCTTGGTGGCGCTGTCGCTGCTGGAGAGCTTCAACCTGCCCATGGCCGCCTATGTGCTGGACTCGCTCCTGACGCCGGAAGCCCTGTCCGCCTTTGTCCACCGCACCACGTTTTTTGTGTTTGATGAGGTGGGGGACCGTTACCAGATCCGGGGGGTCATCAAGGCGTATTTTGTGGAGCGGGCCCTGTGCCGCCGGGAGGAGGCGGAGCGGGTGTACCGCCGGGCCGGGGAATGGTGCCTGGGCGAAGGGCGCTATTCGGCGGGGTTTGAATACCTGTACCGCGCGGGCGAGATCGAAAGCATCCTGGCGGCCCTGAACCGGGAAAACACGCCGGACATCCATTTTCTGCAGTTCCCGCAGATCCACCGCATCTTTCAGGGGCTGTCGGAAACCCTGTGCCTGCGCTACCCCATCGCGTACCTGCAATACATCCGCATCTACGCCATGAGCGAGGACCCCATGGCCCTTTCCCGCTGCCGGGAATACCTAAACAACATGGAAAGCTTCGTGCTCTCCTCCTGCGACGACGAGCGGCTGAAGCGCTTTTTGCTGGGCGAAATCAACGTGATTTGGACCTTTGTGGTTTTTAACGACCTGCCGGAGATGGTCAGGCGAAACCTGAAGGCGGTGGAGTATTTCGGCGGCGGCTGCTCCCGCATCGTCACCCGGCATAAGGAGTTCACCTTCGGCAGCCCGGAGCTGCTGTATCTATACCATACCCGTCCGGGCGGGCTCAGGGAAACCGTGGATTTTTTTGTCCAAAACGCCGATGCGCTGATCGGCTCGGTCAGCGGGTGCGGCATGGGCAGCGAATCGCTGCTGCGGGCCGAGTTCGCGCTGGAAACCGGAGCTTTCGACCAGGTGGAGCTGCACGCCTATAAGGCGCTGTACAAGGCCAAGCAGAAGAACCAGGTCTGCGTGATGCTGTGCGCCCAGTTCACCCTGGACCGGCTGTCCGCCCTGCGGGGCGAGCGCCCCGACGGGGTGATGCCCATGGAATCCCTGCGCAAGGAGGTGCTGGCCGAAAATAACCCCGTGCTCAACACCACCTTTGAGCTGTGCGCGGCCTACCTGAACCTGTGCGTCGGCAAGCCCGAGGCCGTGGCCGGCTGGATCATGGAGGGGGGCGCGGAGGGGGGCTGCTTCCTGCGGCAGGCCCGCTCCTTTTTCGACGTGGTGCAGCTGAAGGCTGCCATTGCCACAGGGGATTACATTCTGGTGGAAGCCCTGTGCGATACCATGCGGCAGGGGCTGGAGGCCTACCATCATCAGCTTGGGCACCTCCACTGCCTCATCGGCGGGGCCATCGCCAAAAACCACCTGCTGGGGCCGGAGGCCGCTTTGCCGGTGCTGGAACGGGCCGTGGCCCTGGGGGAGCGGGACCATCTGATTCTGCCCTTCGCGGAGGCCGGGCGCGAGCTTGCGCCGCTGCTGAACGCCCTTTGCGAAAGCGGCGGCAGCTCCTACCTGCGGGAGCTTTGCAACTGGTGCGGCCAATATCTGGGCAAGGTGGAGCGCCTGCGGGAAAGCGCCGTGCTGCTGACCCCCCGGGAGCGGGAGATCATGCAGCTGCTGGAGCAGGGGCTCAAGCACGAGGAAATCGGCAGCAAGCTGTACATCTCCGTCACCACGGTCCGCTACCATATCAAGAATATCTACCAGAAGCTGGAGGTTAACAACAAAACCCTGGCGCTGCGCAAGGCCCACCAGCTCCGGCTGCTGAAATAGGGGCTTTCCCGGGGGGAAAACCCCTATTCCATCCCCAAAAGCCCCGCGGCGTTGCGGAACAACACCCCATCCAGCAGGTCGGGGTCATGGCCGAAGGCCTCCAGGCACTCCCGCAGGGAGCCCGAGATGCCGTCAAAGGGATAATCGCTGGCAAAGAGAATCTTATCCGCGCCAAACAGCTCCACCAGCTGGCGCATCACCGCCGCGTTCTTAAAGGACGTGTCGGTATACACGTTCTTCCAGCGGTTTTCATGCACCGCCACGGCCAGCTTCTCATACTCCCAGCCGCAGTCGCCCCCGGCGTGGGCGGGAATCAGCACATAGCCGGGGTAGCGGTCAATCAGCTCCAGCATGTCCTCCAGCTCGCCGTATTCCTTGGGCGCAAGGGGGCGGTAGGGGCTATCCGGCTTGTAATAGTCGTTGATGCCGCAATGGGCGGTCACAGGCATGCCAAGCTGCCCAAACACCTCCACCGCCGCAAAGGTGCGGGGGTCGTTGAGGCGCACGTTTTGCAAAATGGGGTGAAGCTTCAGGCCCTTGGCGCCCCTTTGGATATCCTCCCGCAGCTTGCGCCGCATCTCCTCCACAGGCAAGGTGAAATCCGGGCTGGTAAAGGGAATCAGCCTGGGCTCCAGCTTGGAGGCCGCCAGGGCCTCTTCAAAGCTGGTGTTGGGCAGCACGGGCAGAGATACGGCAAAATCGATCCCGTTTTGCGTCAGCGCGCCGGAGGTGGCCGCCAGCCCCCCCAGCTCCCAGACCCGGTACTGCCCCGCGTCGATCAGCAGGTTTTGCGCCGCCTGGTCCTCCGCCACCAGGGGGCGGCAGTACCGGTCCCGGGCCAGCTCCTCAAAGGGGTCCGCATAGGGTCCGTAGCTTTTGGGCGCTTTGAAGGTAATGTTCTGGTTCTGGTGAAAGATATCTCCCAGATGGGTATGAAAATCGATGATCCGGCGTTTCATCCGCCGCCCTCCTTTGCCAGCCGCGCCAGCGCGATCTGAACCGCGCCGTCCGCCGCGTCGCCGGCGGCGGCGGCGGGCACACGGGCCTGGGGATAGTTCCTCAGGACCTCCCTTTGAAAGGCGCTGAACATGCGGGGGCTTTTCACAATGGCGCTGCCCCAGGCGCCCACTGTAAACGCGCCCGCCGGGGGAAAGCGCAGCTTGCGGATCACCGCGTCCGCCAGGGAAAACGCCTCCAGGGCGGCCCGGGTCAGAATATGGGCGGCGCTGGGGTCCCCCTGGGCGTCCGCCTCGTTGACGGCGATGGCAAGCCCCGGGTCCTGGAACCGGGCGGCCTCCACCTGCTGAGCCACCTCAATCAGCGCGGCGGGGGTGGGGATGGGGATGCGGCGCTGCACGGCCTCCCAAAGGGGCCCAGGGGGCAGCTCCCCGTCCAGCACCCGGGCCACGTGGCGAAGCGCCTGGGTCCCGATCCAGGAGCCGGAGCCCTCGTCCCCGAAGATGCAAAGGGGCCAGCCACCGCTGCGGCTTTCCTCCCCTGCCTCATTGCGGCCGTAGGCAATGGAGCCTGTTCCCGCAATCACCACCACCCCCACGCCTCCGGTGACGGCCTGGTGGGCCACCTGGGCGTCGTTGATGCACAAAACCGGGCAGGTGAACCCGCGCAGGCTTTGGTACACCTCCGTCAGCGCCTGGATGTCCTGGGGCGAGTCAATGCCTGTGGTGCCGCACACCAGCATGGCGCAATCCTCCCGCCGCCCTCCAAAGCCCGCCAGGCAGCCGTCCACATGCCCCTCGATGCGCTCCTTCAGCGCGTCCGCCTCCATCCGGTGGGGGCTGGCGGGCTCCCCCTGCCACGCGGCCAGAATCCTTCCGCTGAGATCAGCGGCCTTCAGCAGGTATTTGGTGCCGCCGCTGTCGATGCCCAAGACGTATCTCATGCGCCTATCTCCCATTGTTAAACTTGGTGGGGCACCGGCTGGTATAGGCATCGTAAATCTCGTTGCCCTCCTCCAGCCCCATCAGGCCCGGTACGCAGGCGGACAGCAGCTGGGGCAGCAGCACAAATTCAAAGGGCTCCGTTTCCGGGGAACCGCTCATGGCCAAAGGCAGCACGTGCTCCCCTCGGGGGGCCCAGTCCGCCCCGGCCATGGCGATCGCGTAGCGGGCGTATTCCCCATGGATTTCGTACAGCTTTTCAATGCGCACACGCTGCTCCTCCTGCCCCGAAAGGGCGAAGATGCCGCACAGGTTTTGGTCCGTAAGCAGAATGGGGCCATGGAGGTATTCCTCAAACTCGAAGGCAAGGGTGGGCACCTTGATGGTTTCCAGGATTTTCAGCGCGCCCTCCACCAAGGTCAGCCCGGCCACCCCATTGCCCACCAGCACGTACTTGCCCACGGCGGTGAACATCTCCTGCCGCGCGTCAAACCAGGCCTTGGCCGCCAGGATGTTCTTCTCCATATCATCGCAGGCCTGCAGCAGGCGGTTTACATGGGCCCCGTACAGCCCGGCGTCCAGCAGGCCCAGCGCCAGGGCGCTTTCCAGGGCGCAGGCGTACAGGCACATGATGCTGGCGGTGTAACCCACGGTTTTGGGGCCCACCAGCTCCTGGCCGCAGCCGATGAGCATATGCCGCCGGCTGCGCTTGCCGATCTCGCAGTCGTTCTCCCCTGTAATGGACACATAGGGATACTGGGAAAGCCGGTCCATGGCCTCCAGCGTATTGGTGGAGGACCCCCCCTGGGACAGGTAGACCATCATGGGGTTTTTGGCAAAAATAGGCGGCAGATCGCTGGGGGTGATGGCCGTCACCTCCCGCATCAGCAGCTTTTGCATAAAGCCCGCCGCCGCCAGGGCCGCGTTGCGCGACGTGCCGCTGCCCACCAAATACAGGCGGTCTGGGTTGACGCTTTTCATGGCCTCCACAAAGGCCCGGGTCAGCGACACGCGGTTTTCCACAATGCCCCGCAGCACCCGGGGCTGGGTCTGCCAGTAAATCAACATCTTATTCATGCCTAACTCTCCTTTATTAAGCCGCCGCAAGAAGCCCGTCCAAAGGGCCACTTCCGCCGGGGAATACCGGGGCGTTTATCCTTTCAGGCCCGAGGTGGCGATGCCCTCCACGATGTAGCGCTGACAGAACAGGTACAGGATCAGCAGCGGAATGGCGGACAGCAGCATCGCCGCGATCTTGACCCGGCCCTCCAGCCAGGAGCCGTCCCCCAGCAGGCCCGCCACCAGCACGCTTACGGGCTTCCATTGGGTGCCCGCCACCAGCGTGGGCCATAAAAACGAGCCCCAGACCTGCATGAACTGGATCACCGTGACGGTCATCAGCGGCGTGGTCATCAGCGGCAAAACAACGCGCCAGAAGATTTTGAAATGCCCCGCGCCGTCCATATCCGCCGCCTCCAGAAGGTCCTTGGGGAGGCTCTCCAAAAACTGCTTGATGATGAACACCGAGAACGCCGAGGGAATGGAGGGAATGGCAAGGCCGATCAGCGTATCCGACCAGCCCAGCCCGAACACGAACCGGTACAGCGGAATGATGTAGACGATCATCGGCAGCATCATGCTGGAGAGGATCAGCAGGAAAATCGCGTTGCTGCCCGGGAACTTGTAGCACCCCAGCTCGTAGGCCGCAAAGGAGGATACCAGCAGCATCCCCAGGATGGTGGCGGACACGAACAGGAACGTCTGCCACATGGAGGAAAGAATCCCCGTCTGCGCCACCGCCTCCCGGACGTTGTCGGCGCCGCTGGCCCAGGAGTTTGGATAAAACGTGGACGCAATGCCCCGGTCCGGCGTGGAAAACGTGGTGCTGAGGAGCTGCCAGAAGGGCAGCAGGCATACCAGCAGCCAGAAGGCCGAAAACGCCATCACCAGCGCCTTTGCCACGGGGGAGGTTGTTTTCATGGCGCTTTCCCTCCTATACCCTGTTCTTGCGGCTGCGGTAGAGCACCTGCGCCATGGTGATGGCAAAGATGATAGCCATCAGCACCATGCCCTGGGCGCAGGCCTTGCCCAGGTTGCCCGCCTTGCCGGAGTAGACGTTGCCCACAATCTCCATCACCGGATAGCTGGCGAAGGCCTTTTTGCCGCCAATCACGCCCACGGCGCTGGAGTTGGACAGCACCCAGGGGATATCGTAAGCCTGAATGGCCCCGATAAAGCAGTTGATGATCACGAAGAAGAACACGGGCTCCAGCATTGGCAAGGTGATTTTGAACCACTGCTGAAAGGTGCTGGCCCCGTCGATGGTGGACGCCTCGTACAGCTCATAGGGAATGTTTTTCATCCCCGCGGTGAGGATGATCATGTTAAAGCCGATGGCGCGCCACAAATCCACCATGATCATCAGGGCCAGAAAATACCCGGGCGTCAGCCGCCACACGATGCCCCTCCCGATGCCCAGCTGGGCCAGGGCCACGGCCACCACCCCGGTATTGGCGGAGATCATCCACAGCCAAACGCCCGTGGCCAGAAAAAACGGCGCGATATAGGGCAGGAAATACGCGCTGCGCAAAAAGTTGTGCGCCCTGCCCTTGAACTGGCTCAGCACCAGTGAAATCAGCGTTGCAAAGAAAAGGTTCAGCGGAACCACGATGATCACGAACCAGAACAGGTTTTGCAGAGACGTGATAAACCGCTTGCCCTGCTGGGTCGCGTCCGTCAGCACGGCGCGGAAGTTTTCCAGCCCCACAAAGGCGGGAACGGAGCCCATCTTGGTGGACCAGTCGGTAAAGCTCATGATACAGCCATACACCATGGGCCAGAGGATGAACAGCGCAAACAGCGTGAGGAAGGGCGCAAGCCCCAGATAATGCTTTCCGTACCGTCCGAGGAAGCCGCGGCGCGCCCTTTGGCCGGGATACCTGACGCTTGGGGTCATATCGCACACTCCTTTGGTTCCTTCCGTCCCAAGAGAGCTTTGCCGGCAGCCCCGGAGGCGGGCTGCCGGCGCATGCCATCAGGGTTACTGGTTCTCGTTGATCATGGCCACGCTGTTGGCGGCGGCTTCGGCCACATCGGTGACGGAGCCGTCCCACAGGCCGTACATGTCGTCGGCGCAGCCGGTCTCCCACATGGCGTCGCAGCGGAAGGGCACAGCCTGGTTGACGCAGTTGGAAATGGTGCGGTTGCACACGCCCAGCAGCCACGGGGCGTCCGGGCCCTCGGCCACGGCCTTCATGGCGGCGGTGTTCATCACGGGGCGGCCCATGTCGCGGCAGAAGGTCTCCATCTGGGCGGCCTCGGTGATGTACATCAGGAAGCCCGCGATGGCGTCGTTGCGGCCCTGGTCACCGGAATCCACGCCGCCGCACCACTCGTTGCCATAAGCGCCGCTGTAGGGGCCGCCGGCCACCTGGGAGGGGCAGGGAATGGCGTCATAGGTGAATTCGGGGTTCTGGGCGGCGGCAGCCTCCAGGTTGGGGTTCAGGAAGGGGCCAAAGAGGGTGAAGGCCAGCTTGTTGCTGGTAAACGCGTCTGTGGCGGCCTGGTCCAGGAAGGTGTAGGGCGCGGAATAGGGGCCCACCTTCTTGAGGATTTCATAGCCGGGCATCAGCGCCTCGGCGGTGATGGTGGTCTGGCCGTCTTCCCAGCCGATCTTCAGCTCGGGGTTGCCGCAGACGAAGGTGGCGGTGATCCAGTCGTTGGCGGTCATGTTGGGCAGCACGTCGTAGCCCGCCTGCTTGATGATTTCAAACTGCTCCAGCAGCTCGTCCATGGTGGCGGGCTCCTTTTGGGGGTCAATGCCGCAGGCCTTCAGCACGGCGGTGTTGCGGAACAAAAGCTGCACGTTGGCCGTCAGGGGCACGCCCCAGCAGGTACCCACGGGGTTGCTCATCAAATCCTTCATGGCGTCGGGGTTCTGGGCGTCCTTCCACTCCTGGCTGGCCCCGTCGTAATAGGGCTGGAGGTTCAGGATGTTGGCGTTTTCCACGATCTTCTTGCCGTTGAGGAACTGGATGGCGAACATGTCCGGCAGGCCGCCGCCCGCCAGGAAGCCGGAGACGATCTCCGTATCGGGCTTGCCCACAAACGTGATGCTCTTGACGGCGGGGTTTTGCGCCTGATAGCCCTGGGCCCACTCGTTCCAGATTTCGCCCGCGCGGCCAACGGTCCAATCCTGGAACAGCCACATGGTCAGGTCGTAGCCCTGGCCCTGGGCCATGGCGGGCAGGCAGCCCAGCGCCAGCAGAGCTGTCAGGAGCAGTGCCAACAGTTTTTTCATGTTTCATTTTCCTCCTTCATTTTGGGTGTGGTATACGTTGCGAGGTGTTCCTCACCTGTTGCGCTCATTATATCCTACATCCGCGCCGGGCGGTACTATCACAAGTTACAGTCCTGATGAGGAGGCCTGGGCGCCGGCGCGCCCGGGCAGGCAGGGGCGGGATCAGGCTTGCCCCCTCAGCTCATGGGGCGGGAACCCCCGGATACTTTCCCGCCGCGAATCGCCGCGCCCCGGGCCATGGGAAAGAAGGCCTGCCAAAGTTGGGAAGTTGTGCATGCATTGGTGCAATCCGGGTAAGCTACGCCTCAGAAGCGCGAGGAGGGATGGCCATTGAAAAGCAGCATCTCAAACCGCCAGATCTTTTTTCTAATGCTTCTGACACTTACTACCTACTCGCTCATCAGCATCCCCAAGGTCATTGGGCAGGGCCCCGGAACGGGCGGGTGGCTTTCTTTGATGCTCACCGCCCTCCTGTTTGCCCTGTTTGCCGCGGTCATCGTCCGCCTGAACAGCGCTTTCCCGGGAATGACGCTATTTGAATACAGCCAGCGCATCGCGGGAAAGCTGATTGCCTATGTGCTTGCGGTTTACTTCATCCTCTATTTTCTTCTGGTTTCGGCTTATCTGAACCTGCAACTGGCCTCGGTGCTGCAGGCGGCCTTTTATCCCAAAACCCCGGGATGGGCCATGACCGTGGTAAGCGTCCTTGTATTCGGCGTTGTGGCCCACCGGGGCGTCACAGGCGTCGCCAGGTTTTTTGAGGTGATCGGCACGGTTTTTCTGATCACGGCCACTGTCACCCATTTCGTCATGCTGCTGCAAGGCGATCCCCGGGAGATCCAGCCCTTCTTCCAGTCCTCCAAGCTTCCGGAATACCTCCTTGGCATCAAGGATTGCCTGTTGGCGTTTCTGGGGGTTGAACTGCTGACGGTCTTCCCGTTGAACGGAAAAAACATCCGGCGTTCCGTGGCGACCGCGTTCCTGACCCTTCTTTTTGTGGGGCTGTTCTATGTGTTCGCGGTGGAAACCTGCATCATGCTGCTGGGGATGAAATCGGTGCAAAACTACAGTTTCGCGCTGATCGAGGCCATCAAGCAGGTGGATAATCCGGTTCTGGAGCGGTTTGACATCCTGTACCTGACGGTGGGCTTCTCGGGCCTGGTGGCCGGTCTGTGCGGCGTGTACCTTGCGGTGGTGGAGTACGCCACCCGGTTGTTCGCAAAGGTCAGCCGGTGCTGGGTGGTGGTGGGCGTGGGCGTGGTCATGGCCGCCTTAAGCCTCTCGGCCCAAGGGATAAAGTCCGCCGCGGACGCATTTGAATCGGCGCTTCCCATTGCGGGGATGGCCTCGGCGTTTCTCATTCCGGGGACTTTATTGTTGATAGCGAAGGTGAGAGGTCTTGTTCAAAAACCGCGGTAAATTCATCGCCTTGCTGCTGCCGGTGGCCTTCCTGCTGACCGGCTGCTGGGACGCCACGGATGTGAGCACGCTGAATTTGTGTACCATGGTCATTTTGGACCGGCAGGGGGATGAGCTCTCCTTTACCACAGAGATCGCCAAAATATCGCCGTCTGGGGAATCCGGCGGCAGCGGAGGGCAAAAGCAAGCATACCTCACAGGGGCCGGGAAGGATTTTTCCGAGGCCCGGGACAATTTGGATATGCAAATGGACAATCCCCTTTTTCTGGGCACCGTGCGGGCTTTGATCATCACCGAGCGGGCCGCTGCCAACGATCTTGCGGAATACCTGTTCCGGCTGCGGGAAAACCAGGCCTATCGCCAGAAGGTGAATATCGCCATCGCTAAAGAGGATCCCAAGACCTTGACGGAGTTTGAAAACGAGGGCGATCAGCCCATGGGGTTCGTCATCGACGATACCATCCATACGGGGCAAGAGCTTGGCCATACCTGTGCCGTCACCACGGAAAAATATATCAACGATATTTTGGCAAAAAAAGGCTTCATAATTCAGCATATCGGTCTTGTGGACAAACAGGTGAAGCTGGACGGATATTCGGTTTTCCTCGACGCGAAGCTGGTGGGGTTCATCCCCATGGAAAGCTCCCGGGGGTTGTCGTATCTGTTGTCCGCCCGCCCCGTCTGGGTATACCGGCTGCCCGGCGGCGGGGGGTTCATCACTGCGGAGGTGGAACTAACCCGCAGGGAGATCAAGCCCTCCTACCGGGAGGGCCAAATCAAATTCCAGGTCCGGCTGGCCTTCAAGGCAACCATTCAATACAAAAGCAATGTGAGCCTGTTTCCCTTGAACCAGCGGATTATACAGCAGTATGCCGCCGACTTGAACCAGGTGCTGGCCCAGGAGGTGGGGGCCGCCATGGAGCAGTCCCAGAAGGAATTTCAGAGCGACTACCTGGATTTCGGGGAGGCCTTCCGGCTGGCCTACCCCGACGACTTTGAAGCTCTGGACTGGCAGGCGGAATACCTGAAGGCCGAAATGGAGGCCAATACGTCCGTGGATATATCGGTCAGCGATAAGATAGACATCGAAGAGTCATAAGCAGGAGGGTATAACGATGATCAAGAGAAAATCGAGGATTGAGACCATCCTGGAGGGTATTGAAAGGGAGGGCTTCTCGCTGTCCCAGCGCTGCCTGGACTACACCGGGGGCTCCCTGGAGATCCTGTACATTCCGCAGCTCACCGACCGCATCTCGCTGATGGATTTCGTCATCAAGCCGCTTACGCTCTATCTTAGGCAGCGGTCCGACGCCCCGGGGGGCGTAAAGGCGAAAACCGTCGCCCAGCACGTGCTGTATGCCGACAATTACACCCTCGCGTCCCGCGAGGAGGAAGTGCATGCCTTCATTCTGGACGGCAAGGTGGTGATCCTCCTGTCAGAGGACGAGGAGTACATCGTCCTGAACCTGAAAAAGGTGGAGCGCCGGCCCAGCTCAGACCCCATGCTGGAATACACGCTGCGGGGGCCCCGGGACTGCTTTGTGGAAAACCTGGAGGCCAACCTGTCGCTGATACGGTACCGAAACAAGGACGCGAAGCTGCGAATCTGCCCGTACACGGTTGGAAAGCGGACCAGGGCCTGCGTGGCGCTGCTGTACGTGGAGGACATCGCCAATGACAAGGTGGTTTCGCTGATGAAGCAGCGCATCCAGGCCATCGACGTGGACGGCATCGGGGATTCCGGCGAGCTGGAGGTTTTTTTGCAAAGCAGCCACCTGAACCTTTTCCCCCAAATGGGCGTGGTGGAGCGGTCGGATATGGCGCAGCACCTGCTGCAAGAAGGCAAGGTTTTGGTTCTGGTGGACGGCAGCGGCCTGGCGCTCTCCGCGCCCAAGTGCTTCCCCGAATACTTTTTCTCCTGCGATGACCGGTATGACAACATGTACTTCGGGTTCTTCATGCGGATGCTGCGGTATGTTTCCTTCTTCATCGCCCTGTATGCCACCAGCTTCTATGTGGGCATATCGGAATTTCATATGGACGCCCTTCCCAGTAAATATGTGATCAGCCTGGCGGAAATGCGGGCCAATGTTCCCTTCCCGCCCGCCGTCGGCGCGCTGATGCTGGAGTTCATCGTGGAGCTATTGCGGGAAGCCCTGCTGCGGGTGCCCAAGCAAATCGGTCCCGCGGTGGGTATCGTCAGCGCCATCGTCATTGGGCAGGCGGCCATTTCGGCGGGGGTCTTCAGCCCCCTGCTCCTGATTCTGGCATCCATCTCCTTGCTGGCTTCCTTTGTGATGCCGGACTTCTCGCTGATCAACCCAATCCGGATTCTGAAGGTCATGGCGATTCTCTGCACCGCATTTTTAGGGTATTACGGGCTGGTGCTGTTTTCCTGCGTGCTTTTGATTCACCTGGTTTCCATCGAGAGCTTTGGGGTGCCATACTTCGCGCCCTTCGCCCCCTTTAACCGGTATGACTTTTTGCGCAGCTTTATCTATAACATATCCATTTCCCCCTATCGGCCAAAGCTCTTGAACGATAAGGACAAGACGCGGACGAGGCACGCCAAAAGATACAGATAAAAAATTGGCGGCCGCCTCAAAACCACCCCCGGGTAGACGAAAAAAGCGTTCTGTGCTACCATCACAATACATGGAAAAGGGCCGTTCCATTGGGGGCGGCCTTTTTCCAAAATCCGGCCGCCACAGGATGGAAAGGGAGGGACGGTCATGCGCGAATCGCTCCATCGATACTACAAAATCGGCCTGATTTCCTTCATGGCCTACCCCGGCATGAGCAACGGGCAGGACCCCAGAACTTTGGAATACCTGCGCCGCATTGCCATGGACGACTATTTTGACGCGGTGGAGGTGACATGGATCAAGGACCCGGAAACCCGGGCAAAGGCCGCCGCCATGCTGGAGGTGGCGCATATGACCGTGTGCTATGGCGCGCAACCCAGGCTCCTGACCACCGGGCTCAACCCAAACGATCTGGAGGAGGAGGGGCGCAAAAGGGCGGAGGCCTCTTTGCTGGAATCCATTGACGAGGCGGAGGCCATTGGCTCCAGGGGCATCGCGTTTCTTTCCGGCAAATGGCAGGAGGCCTCCAGGGACCAGGCCTATCGCCAGCTGCTGAAAACCACCCGGAATGTGTGCGATTATGCCAAAACCAAGGGCATGACCGTGGAGCTGGAGGTTTTTGATTATGATATCGACAAGGCCGCGTTGATTGGGCCTGCCCCCTACGCGGCCCAATTTGCCGGCGACATGCGCGCCACCCACGGCAATTTCGGATTGCTGATCGACCTTTCCCATATCCCCATGACCCATGAAACCCCGGAGTTTGTGGTCCGGACCCTGCGGCCCTATATCACCCACCTGCATATGGGCAATACCGTGTGCGGGGATTCCTCCTGGGAGGGCTACGGGGACCTGCACCAGCGGTTTGGCTTTCCCAACAGCGCCAACGATACCCCGGAACTGTTGCACTATCTCCGCGTCCTGAAAAAGGAAGGCTTCATGAAGTCCGAGGACCCCATGGTGCTGTCCTTTGAGGTGAAGCCTTGGAAGGAGGAGGACCCGGAGTTGGTCATCGCCAACGCCAAGCGCGTTTTAAACCGGGCCTGGGCGCTTTTGGAGGAGTGAGCCCCCGGCCGCCGGAGTCCGCAGGAAGGCGGAAAAGCCCTTGCAAAGGCTGCGGCCTTCGGCGCAACATCATGGGCGCGGCACAAAAGATTGTAAGGAGGAAGCCATCGTGAAAATTGTGATTCTGGACGGATATGCCGAAAATCCCGGGGATTTGAGCTGGGATGGGATCAGGCGGTTGGGGGAACTGACGGTTTACGACAGAACGCCCTTACAGGACACGGAGGAAATCCAAAGGCGCATCGGCAACGCGGAGGTTGTTCTCACCAACAAAACCCCCCTTTCCAGGGCCACCATTGAAAGGGCCCCCAGCCTTCGGTTTATCGGGCTGCTATCAACGGGCTACAATGTGGTGGACCTGGCAGCGGCAAAGGAAAAGGGCATTCCCGTCAGCAATGTGCCCAGCTACGGCACCGCCGCGGTAGGGCAGTTTGCCATCGGGTTGCTGCTGGAGATTTGCCATCACATCGGCCACCATGATCAGGCCGTCCACGCGGGCCGCTGGGAAAAGAGCGACGATTGGTGCTTTTGGGATTATCCGTTGATTGAGCTCCAGGGAAAAACCATGGGCATCATCGGCTTTGGCCGTATCGGGCAGACCACCGGAAGAATCGCCCGGGCGCTGGGCATGGAGGTGATGGCCTTTGACCGGCACCCCAAGGAAAGCGGCAAAGCGATCGCCGATTATGTTTCCCTGGAGGAGCTGTTGGAAAAATCCGATGTGATCAGCCTCCATTGCCCGCTGTTCCCCGACACCCAGGGGATCATCAACCGGAACACCATCGCCAAAATGAAGGACGGCGTCATCATCCTGAACAATGCCCGGGGGCCGCTGATCGTGGAGCAGGATTTGGCCGACGCCCTCAACAGCGGCAAGGTGTATGCCGCCGGCCTCGACGTGGTATCCTCGGAGCCCATCCAGGGTGACAATCCGCTTCTCCATGCCAAAAACTGCATCATCACGCCCCATATCAGCTGGGCCTCAAAGGAAAGCCGGCAACGCCTGCTGGACATTGTGACCGACAACCTGAAGGCATACGCGGCAGGCAAGCCCATCAACGTGGTAAACCCATAAAAAACCTCCACGAAATACAGGATAAAACCAATCCCCGGGCCTCCAGGCGCGGCTGTGACAGGGGTACTTATGCTATAATACCAGCACATCATGCTTGGAGGGTTTCTTATGGTAACGGTGTACGATCAGGGGATGTACCTGGTGGACGGCAAGGAGCTGGTGGAGGCCGGGCCCCAAGGGCGGGGGCGGCTGGCGGAGCGTTTTGGGGAAGCCGGGGTGACGGCCGCAAAGGACGGCACCATCGCCGCCTCGATCCTGAAGGCCCACAACAGGCCATCCCCGGATGGACAGCTTCACCTGAGGTTTGACGCCATGGTGTCCCACGATATCACCTTTGTGGGGATTGTGCAAACCGCGAAGGTCAGCGGGCTCAAGGAGTTCCCTGTGCCCTATGTGTTGACCAACTGCCACAACTCCCTGTGCGCCGTAGGGGGCACCATCAACGAGGACGACCATATGTTTGGCCTGTCCGCAGCCCAAAAATACGGCGGTATCTACGTGCCGCCGCACCAGGCGGTGATCCATTCCTATGTCCGGGAAATGCTTGCGGGCGGCGGGAAAATGATCCTGGGCAGCGACAGCCATACCCGGTACGGGGCCCTGGGCACCATGGGCGTGGGCGAGGGCGGCGGGGAGCTGGTAAAGCAGCTGTTGCGGCAGACCTACGATATGCCCATGCCAAAGGTGCTGGGCGTGTACCTCACGGGCAAGCCCCAGCCGGGGGTGGGCCCCCAGGACGTTGCCCTGGCCATCATCGGCGCGTCCTTCAAGAACGGCCTGGCCAAAAACCGCGTGATGGAGTTTGTGGGGGACGGTATTGGCCAGCTTTCAGTGGAATACCGCAACGGCATCGATGTGATGACCACGGAAACCACCTGCTGGAGCTCCATCTGGCAAACGGACGGCGCTGTGGCCCGGTATCTTGATTGCCATGGCCGGGGGGGCGAATACCAGCCCTTGGCGCCCCAGCCCCTGGCGTATTACGACGGCTTTTTGCATGTGGACCTGTCCGCCGTCAGGCCCATGATCGCCTTGCCCTTCCACCCCAGCAACACCTACGAAATTGAAACGCTGAACCAAAACCTGGGGGATATTCTGCATTCCGTGGAGAAGGAGGCCCGGGAAATCATCCAGGGCTCCAACAGCCCCTTCCGGCTCACGGACAAAATACAAAACGGGGGCTTGCGGGTGGATCAGGGTGTGATCGCGGGCTGCGCCGGCGGCATTTACGACAACCTGATGATGGCCGCAAGCATTTTGCGGGGCCGCAGCATTGGGGACGGCACCTTCTCCCTGTCCGTGTACCCGGCCAGCCAGCCGGTGATGCTGGAAATCACCAAAAACGGCGCGGCCGCGGACCTGCTTTCCGCGGGAGCCGTGCTGCGCACGGCGTTCTGCGGGCCCTGCTTTGGCGCTGGGGATGTGCCCGCCAACAACGCCCTGTCCATCCGCCACACCACCCGGAACTTCCCCAACCGGGAGGGCTCCAGGCCCATGAACGGGCAGATGGCGGGGGTGGCCTTGATGGACGCCCGCAGCATTGCCGCCACGGCGCTCCACGGGGGGATTTTGACCCCCGCGACCCAGCTGGATATGGAAGAAAAGGTACCCCCCTACCACTTTGACGACGCGCCCTACCGCCACCGGGTGTACAACGGCTTTGGCAAGGCGCGGCCGGAGGTTCCGCTGCATTATGGGCCAGGCATCGCGGATTGGCCGGAAATGGAGCCTCTGGGCCAGCATCTGCTGGTGAAGGTAGTCACCCATATCACAGACCCGGTCACCACCACGGACGAAATCATCCCCTCCGGGGAAACCTCCTCCTACCGCTCCAACCCCCTTGGCCTGGCGGAGTTCACCTTCTCCAGGAAGGACCCGGCCTATGTGGGAAGGGCCAAGGAGGTACAGGCGGCGGAAAAGGCCCGGCTGGCCTCCGGGGGAGAGGAGGGGGCGGTACACGGGGCCTTGCCGGAGCTGGCACAGGCCCTGGCAGCCATCCGTTCCATCCCCGGGTATTCCGCCATGGGATGGGACAGCATTCAAATCGGCTCCTCCATCTATGCCAACAAGCCCGGGGACGGCAGCGCCAGGGAGCAGGCCGCCAGCTGCCAGCGGGTGCTGGGCGGCTCCGCGAATTTCGCCCGGGAATACGCCACCAAGCGCTACCGCAGCAATGTGATGAACTGGGGCATGCTGCCGTTCTTGGTCAAGGATGCCTCCGTGGTGGAAAACGGCGATTATGTGTTCATCCCTTGGGTCCGGGAAGGCCTGGCAGGGGGCGAAAGCAGCTTCAAAGGCTATGTGCTGGGCCACCAGGCCGTCAGGGACATTGACCTGCATTTGCAGGAGCTGACCCAGACCGAGCGGGAAATCATTCTGGCGGGATGCCTGATCAATTACAACCGCCGTCTCAGCGAGGCCGGAGCCAAGCCCTGAAAAGCGTCCATTTGAACGCGGCGAATCACCCGATAAACAGGCACCAATGCACGCCG
>JARKQO010000577.1 GCA_029974855.1 Eubacteriales bacterium | reverse complement strand
ATTCCCGCGGTGAGACCATGGCAGGTGGGGTTGCCATCAACACCAAGAAGGTGGAAACCAATGTCCTGGTGGATAACGGTGGCACGGTGGTGATCGGGGGGATTTATGAGCTCACGAGCCGCGACGACGTGAACAAGGTGCCACTGCTGGGAGATATTCCCTTCCTGGGCTTTGCTTTCCGGAATACCTCCAAGACCAATGAGAAGTCCGAGTTGCTGGTCTTCATCACACCGAAGATCGTGAACGAGAACTTGTCGGTGCGTTAAACGAAGGTTCTGTCAGGAAAAAGAGGGCCTTCTGGCCCTCTTTGCCTTTGGGGGCGCTGGAATGGGCCTGATCAGATAGAATCCGGCCTGTGAAAGAGAACTCAAACATCTATCTGGTCGGCCTGATGGGGTCAGGCAAGACGACCATAGGCAGACAGCTCGCCAAACGGCTGGGGCGTCCATTCCTGGATTCCGATCATGAGATCGAGGCCAGGACGGGGGTGGGAATTCCCACCATCTTTGAAATAGAGGGGGAGGCCGGATTCCGGCGGCGTGAAACCCAGGTGATCGCCGAGCTGGTGCATGAGGCGCCCATCGTACTGGCAACAGGCGGGGGGGCTGTTCTGGACCCGGAAAATCGCCGGGCTCTGCATGATCATGGTTGGGTTGTGTACCTGAACGTGCCTCCCGTACTGCTGTGGGGGCGGACCAGAAATGATCGCAACCGCCCTCTGCTGCAGGTTGAAGACCCGCTGGCCAAGCTGGAGTCCCTCTACAAGTTGCGGGATCCCCTTTACCGGGAGGCAGCCCACTATGTAGTGGATGGCGGCCGCCTGGCGCCTTCCGCCATCACCCAGTTGTTAGTCAAGGAATTTGCCAAGAGATGCGTACCCTGAAAGTCGAGCTGGCCGAGCGCAGCTATCCCATTCACATCGCCCGGGACCTCCTCGATCAGCCCTCATTGCTGGCTCCCCATCTGCGCGGGAAATCCGTGGCCATCGTGACCAACACCACGGTGGCCCCCCTTTACCTGGAGCGCCTGCGCCGTTCCCTGCAGGCCCTGGGGGTGCAGCCCCTGGAAGTGGTGCTGCCGGATGGTGAGCAGTTCAAGGACTGGCAGACCCTGAACCTGATCTTCGATGCCCTGCTGGGGGCCCATTGCGAGCGGGGTACGACCCTGATCGCCCTGGGTGGCGGTGTGATCGGCGACATGGGGGGGTTTGCCGCTTCCTGCTATCAGCGTGGCATGCCCTTCATCCAGGTCCCAACCACCCTGTTGTCCCAGGTGG
>JARKQO010000557.1 GCA_029974855.1 Eubacteriales bacterium | reverse complement strand
ATACGAAAGCGGCGTGCACCGGGTGCAGCGGGTGCCCTCCACGGAATCCAGCGGCCGCATCCACACCAGCACCTGCACCGTGGCCGTACTGCCCGAGGCCGAGGACGTGGAGGTGACCGTCAACCCCAACGATTTGCGCATCGACGTATACCGCTCCACCGGCCACGGGGGACAATGCGTCAACACCACCGACAGCGCCGTGCGCATCACCCACCTGCCCACCGGGCTGGTGGTGACCTGCCAGGACGAAAAAAGCCAGATCAAGAACCGGGACAAGGCCCTGCGGGTCCTCAAAAGCCGCCTGTACGACAAGCTCCGCTCCGAAAAGGACGCGGAATATGCCGCCCACCGCAAGGGGCAAATCGGCACCGGGGACCGCAGCGAGCGCATCCGCACCTACAACTTCCCCCAGGGCCGGGTCACGGACCATCGCATCGGGCTGACCTTATACCAGATCGACCAGGTGCTGGACGGGGATTTGGACGAGCTCATCGACGGGCTGCAGCTGGCGGAGCAGGCGGAGAAGCTCAAGGAGCTGGGGGGCGAGGCATAATGGAAACCCGGGTGCTTCCCCCCACCCCGGAGGCCATCGCCCAGGGGGCCGGGCTGCTGCGGGAGGGCCAGCTGGTGGCCTTTCCCACGGAGACCGTCTACGGCCTGGGGGCCAACGCCCTGGAGGAAAAGGCCGTGAAAGGCATCGTCGCCGCCAAGGGCCGCCCAGGGGACAACCCCCTCATCGTCCATGTGCCGGAGGCCGCCGCCGCCCAGGACCTCTGCCATCTGACCCCGGAGGCCCGGGAGCTGATGGCCGCCTTCTGCCCTGGCCCGCTGACGCTGCTGCTGCCCAAAAAGGAGGCGGTTCCCGCCGTGGTGAACGCGGGGCTGCCCAGCGTGGCCGTCCGCGTGCCCAGCCACCCGGTGGCCCAGGCCCTCCTGCGGGCCTGCGGCCTGCCCATTGCCGCCCCCAGCGCCAACTCCAGCGGTAAGCCCAGCCCCACCACAGCCGCCCATGTGCTCCAGGATTTGGAGGGCAAGCTGCCTTTGATTTTGGACGGGGGGCCTTGCACCTTGGGGCTGGAGAGCACGGTGCTGGACATGACCGCCACCCCGCCCACGCTGCTGCGGCCCGGGGCTGTCACCCCGGAAATGCTGCTGGAGGTGCTGCCCCAGGTGCGGGTGGCGGACAGCGTGCTGCGGCCCCTGCACCTGGGGGAAAAAGCCCTCTCCCCGGGCATGCTGTACAGGCACTATGCCCCCAATGCCAGGCTGGTGCTGGTGAAGGGCCAGCCCCAACGGGTCCGGGACCGTTGCGAGGCCCTGTGCCGGGAGGCCCTGGAGCAAGGGACCCCCGCCCGGATTTTGGCCTTTGCTGAACACCTGCCTTTGTATCCCGGCAGCCTGCCCTTGGTGTCTTTGGGCTCCTTGGCCCGGCCGGAAGACCTGGCCCAGGGCCTCTTTACCCTCCTTCGCCGGATGGATGAGGAAGGGGCCCAACTGCTGCTGTGCGAGGTGCCGGAGGCCTCCGGCATCGGCCTGGCGATCCTCAACCGCCTGTACCGGGCCGCATCCTTCCATGTGCTGGACGCGGACCAGCCCTGAACGCCGCTTCCCCCCACCCACCAGGAAAGGAGAAGTCCCTTGAAGAAAGTGCTGTTTCTTTGTACCGGCAACACCTGCCGGAGCCCCCTGGCGGCGGCCCTGTTCAACGCCCTCTGCCAGGAAAGGAGCCTCCCTTGTTCCGCCTGCTCCGCCGGGCTGTACGCCCGGGAGGGGGCCCCTGCCTCGGACGGGGCCTGGGCCGTTATGAAAGCCCGGGGGCTCTCCCTGTCCCGGCACGCCGCCCAGCCCCTGACTGCCGCCTTGGCCCGGGAGGTTTCCCTGATCATGGCCATGACGCCCCAGCACGCGGCTTTGTGCCGGGAGCGCTTCCCGGACCTTGCCACCCCGGTGCGGGCCTTTGACCCGCCCATCCCGGACCCCTTCGGCGGCTCCGTGAAGGCCTACGAGGCCACCTTGGCCGCCATGGAGCCGCAGCTGCTGGCCCTGATCCAGGAACTGACCCGGGAGCGGTAACCCGCCTTGCAAATCCCCGGGGCGCGGTATATAATAGTTGGGCGCTCTTTTGCCTTTTTGTACAAAGGGGCCGCCCACATTTTTTATAGGAGGTGTCCATGAAGCTTTTTGAAGACGGCATGCCGTTTTTCAAAGGA
>JARKQO010000556.1 GCA_029974855.1 Eubacteriales bacterium | reverse complement strand
GCCAGGAGTGCCTGGATTTTACCAAGCTGGCCTTCCGCCTCAGCGAGGAGCTGGACACCCCGGTGATGGTGCGCCTCACCACCCGCATCGCCCACGCCAGAAGCCCGGTGCTATCGGGGGAGCGGCAGGATGTTCCCCTGAAGCCCTACCAGAAGGACGTCATGAAATACGTGATGATGCCCGGCATGGCCCGCAAGCGCCACGTGGCGGTGGAAAAGCGGGAGGCCTTCTTGGCGGAGGCCGTGAACCACATGCCCATCAACCGGGTGGAGATGCGGCAAAAGGACATCGGCGTCATCACCAGCGGGTGCAGCTACCAGTATGTGCGGGAAGCATTGCCGGATGCCAGCGTGCTGAAGCTGGGCATGGTCTATCCCCTGCCCATGGGCATGATCCGGGACTTCGCCGCCCAGGTGAAGCGCCTCATCGTCATTGAGGAATTGGAAGGCCTCATCGAAAAGGACGTGGCCGCCGCCGGGATTCCCTGCGAAGGCAAGACCCTGACAGGCTTCCAGGGGGAGCTCAGCACCGACAGGGTGCGGGCCGCAGTGCTGGGGGAAGCCTTGGCAACGGACCCCAACCAGGACCTGCCCGCCCGGCCCCCGGTGCTGTGCCCCGGCTGCCCCCACAGGGGCATCTTCCATGTGCTGAAAAAGATGAACCTGCGGGTCATGGGGGACATTGGCTGTTACACCCTGGCGGCTTTGCCGCCCCTGAGCGCCATGGACGCCTGCCTGTGCATGGGGGCCAGCATCGGCATGGCCAGCGGCGCGGAGCGGGCCCAGGGCAAGGAGTTTTCCCGAAACACCGTGGCGGTGCTGGGGGACAGCACCTTCCTGCACAGCGGCATCACGCCGCTGATTGACGCGGTGTACAGCCGCCAGGCCATCACCGTGCTGATCTTGGACAACCGCATCACCGGCATGACCGGGCACCAGCAAAACCCCTCCACAGGCAAAGACATCCACGGGGAGGAAGCCCCCCGGGTGGATTTGGAGCAGCTGGCGCGGGGCTGCGGCGTTCAGCATGTTCGGGTGCTGGACCCCTTTGACCTGAAGAACACCGAGGCGGCCTTGAAGGAGGAAACCGCCCGGGACGCGGTGAGCGTCCTGATCCTGCGCCGGGCCTGCGCCCTTTTGTACAAGGGCCCCCACGACGTGTATGAGGTGCGGGAGTGCAAGGCCTGCGGCCAGTGCATGAAAATCTCCTGCCCGGCCATCCGCCGGGAGGGGAAGCTGGCGGTGATCGACCCGGCCCAGTGCGACGGCTGCGGCCTGTGCGCGAAGGTCTGTTCCTTCGCTGCCATCCGCCGCAGGGGGGAGGAAGCAAAATGAGCAAGCCCAAGTTCGATTTGGTGATCGTGGGGGTAGGGGGCCAGGGCACGCTGCTGGCCAGCAAAATTCTGGGGCGGCTGGCCATGGCCCAGGGCTGCCAGGTAAAGGTCAGCGAGGTCCACGGCATGAGCCAGCGGGGTGGCAGCGTCATCACCCATGTGCGGGTGGGGCAGGAAATTCACGCGCCCTTGGTATCCATGGGCCAGGCGGATTTTCTGGTGAGCTTTGAGGCTCTGGAGGCGGCCCGGGCCGCCGCGTATCTGAAGCCCGGGGGAGTAGCCATCACCAGCACCCAGCGGATCTTGCCCATGCCGGTGATCACCGGGGCCGCGGAATACCCCGCCGATCCCTTGGAGCGGCTGGCTGGGCGCCGGGTGGAGCAGGTGGACGCTTTGGCTTTGGCCCTGGAGGCCGGGAACCAAAAGGCGGTGAACCTGGTGCTGCTGGGAATGCTCAGCCGCTTTTTACCCTTTGCCCAGGAGGCGTGGCAGCGGGCCATTGCCGTGAGCGTGCCCCGGGCCACCTTGCCGGTGAACATCGCGGCCTTCGCCAAGGGGGCCGCCCAGGCCGGCGGGATGCCGGCGGACTCTGCCGGGCAATGACAAGGAATGGGGGAGAGATCATCATGGACCGACAGCATATCATATGGAACCCCACCATGGAAACCATGCCCCGGGAGCAGCTGCGCAGCCTCCAGGACGAGCGCCTGCGGGACGTGGTGCGCCGGGTGTATGAAAACGTGCCCTTCTACCGCCACAAGATGCAGCGGATGGGCCTCACCCCCATGGACATCCGGGGGGTGGAGGACATTGAAAAGCTGCCCTTCACGGAAAAGCAGGACCTGCGGGACAACTATCCCTTCGGGCTCTTCGCCGTGCCCCAGAGCGAGATCATTCGCATCCACGCCAGCAGCGGCACCACCGGCAAGCCCAGCGTGGCGGGCTACACCAGCGGCGACATCGACCGCTGGGCGGAGCTGATGGCCCGGGCCATGTACTGCGCCGGGGTGTCCAAGGCGGACGTGGTGCAGGTGGCCTACGGCTACGGCCTGTTCACTGGGGGCCTGGGGGCCCACTACGGCGCGGAGCGGGTGGGGGCCTCGGTGATCCCCATGAGCGGCGGCAACACCGCCCGGCAGCTGATGCTGATGGAGGACTTCGGCTCCACGGCCCTGTGCTGCACCCCCTCCTATGCCCTGAACCTGGCGGAGGCCCTGGAGCAGGCGGGGGTTACCTTGGACAGGATCAAGCTGCGCAGTGGCATCTTCGGCGCGGAGCCCTGGACCGAGGATATGCGCAAGCACATTGAGGAGAGGCTGGGCCTGGACGCCCTGAACGTCTACGGCCTCAGCGAGGTCATGGGCCCGGGGGTGTCCATGGAATGCCTGTGCAAGCAAGGCATGCACATCTGGGAGGACCACTTCCTGCCGGAGGTGATCGGGGAGGATGGGGAAAGCCTGCCCTACGGCCAGCAGGGGGATTTGACCTTCACCACCCTCACCAAGCACGGCATGCCGCTGCTGCGCTACCGCACCCATGATTTGTGCATCCTCACCGACGAGCCCTGCGGCTGCGGCCGCACCCATGTGCGCATGGGCCGGGTCATGGGCCGCACAGACGACATGCTGATCATCCGGGGGGTCAACGTATTCCCCTCCCAGATCGAGCACGCCCTGCTCCAGGTGGAGGGCGTGGAGCCCCACTACCGCATCGTGGTGGACCGGGCGGGCACCTTGGACACCATCTTGGTGGAGGTGGAGCTTTCTCCCTCCTTGATGAGCGACACCGTCAAGGACATGGAAGCCCTGGAGCGGCGCATCATCAACTCTTTGGCCAGCCACGCCCTCATCAGCGCCCAGGTGAAGCTGTGCCAGCCCGGAACCCTTCCCCGCAGCGAGGGCAAGGCCAAGCGGGTGGAGGACCGCCGGAAATTCTAAAAAATCCCGTTCCTGGAAATTCCAAAGCCGTGATATAATGGAAGGTAGAATGAAATCAAACGGAGGTGCCGAAGATGTACGTGAAACAGATTTCCGTTTTCATTGAGAACACGCCCGGCAAGCTGGCCCATTTTACCAAGCTCCTGGGGGACCACCAGATCGACCTTGTATCCCTGTCCGTGGCGGATACCACCCACTTTGGCATCCTGCGCGGCATTGTGGCGGATTACGAGAAGGCGGTGCAGCTGCTCTCCGAGAACGGCTACACGGTGAAGCTCACCGACGTGCTGGCGGTGTCCGTGCCGGATCAGCCCGGCGGGCTGGCCTCGGTGCTGGCCTTGCTGGCGGAAAACCAGATCGTGGTGGAATATCTGTACAGCTTTGTGCGTAACGCCGGGGGCCACGCCCTGATCATCTTCCGGGTGGACCGGTTGCCGGAAGCGGAGAAAATCCTGCTGGAGGCGGGGGTCAAGCTCCTGTCCCAGGAGGAAGTGCGGGGCCTGTAAAGGGCCGGGCCCCAAGGCGGGGCCCACGGTAGCCCATGGAAGAAGGAAAGGTCTGTGTTCATGCTGCGGCAAAACCGAACCATTGTGGACTTGGACGCGATTGGCAACAACTACCGCCTCCTGGCGGAGGCCCTTCCCCCGGGGGTAAAGGTGGCCGCCGTGGTGAAGGCGGACGCCTACGGGCATGGCATGGTGGAAGTGGCAAAGGCCGTTCTGGCGGAAGGAGCGGCTTTTTTTGCCGTGGCCTTGGTGGAGGAGGGCATTTTGCTCCGGGAGGCGGGCACCCAGGCCCCCGTTCTGGTGATGGGGGCCGCCATGGAGCGGGCCATGAAGGCTGCCGTGGAGTATGACTTAATCCAGACGGTCTTTGACCCGGCCACGGTGCTGCGCCTGGAGGAAATCGCCAAGGCTCTGGGCAAGACGACACCGGTCCACATCAAGCTGGACACGGGCATGGGCCGGATTGGGCTGCAAACCGATGAGGAAGCCCTGGCCCTGAAGGAGGCTTTGGCCCAGTGCCCCCATGTGCGCGCCACAGGGATCTACACCCATTTTGCCGACGCGGACAACCCCACCTGCCAGGGCAGGATGAACGACTTCTCCCAGGTGCAGCTGGACCGGTTTGTGGCGCTGAAAAGCCATTTTGACCCGGGCCTGCTGGCCCACGCCGCCAACAGCGCCATGAGCCTGCTGGCTCCCCAGGCCTGCTTTGGCATGGTCCGGGAGGGGATCGCCCTGTACGGCTATCCCCCGGTCCAGACGGATTTGCCCTTTCGCCACGCCCTCTCCTGGGAAAGCGAGGTGGTCCACGTGAAGGAGGTGCAGCCGGGCTGCACCATCGGCTACGGCTGTACCTTCACCGCCCCGGGCCCCATGCGGGTAGCCACCGTGGCGGTAGGTTACGGGGACGGATACCACCGGGCCTGCGGCAACAGGGCCTGGATGCTGGTGGGGGGGCGCAGGGCCCCGGTGGTGGGCCGGGTCTGTATGGACCAGACCATGATCGACGTGACGGAGATCCCCGGGGTCCGGGTGGGGGACCCGGTGGTGCTGCTGGGCCGCCAGGGGAGCGAAACCATCGACGCCCGGGAGCTGGCCGCCTGGGCGGGTACCATCTCCTACGAGGTGCTGCTGGCCATCACCCCCCGGGTGCCCAGGGAGTTCACCGGGAAATCGGCAGGTCCTTCCGGCCGGGGATAACCCCGGCCATTGCGGGATTCGCGGTTTTTTGGTACAATTTGGAGGCGCCCCTTCCAGGGGACGGAAAGGAAGACCGCAATGCAGCGTTCCAAGCAAAAAGGACCCCCGGTACAGGAGGTCAAAAAACCGGTTCTCAAGGGCTCCTGGCATGGCAAGGACGCCCTAAGGCTGGCGGGAAAGGTCATGGTCAGCCTGCTGGCGGTGACGGTTTTGTTCCTGCTGATGGGCATGCTGCTGAGCTTTGACAGCCTGTTCCTCCGGATTTTGTTCTGCGGGCTGCTGGTGGTGGCGGCCTTCGGGGTGCTGTATAGCCAGGGCGCCACCGCCGGGCAGCAGGACGCGGCCTTTGCGGAGATCATGTACGTGCGCCGCCAGGAGGGCAAGGAGGTGGTCCCCTCGGATGAGGCCCGCTGCTTCCATCCGGCCAAGGGCTTTTTCGCGGTCTTTCTGGGGGTTTTGCCCTACATGCTCGTGGCTGTGGTGTTTGCCTTCCTCACCCAGCCCGTCCTCTACAGCTTGGGGGCGCTGCCCGGGTGGCTCCGGGAGTTTACCCGGCAAAGCGAGTTCGGCAACGCCCTGGAGTATTATGCCACGGCCCGGGGCATGGAAGGCATGGACGTGCTGCGCATTGTGGTGCGGGCCATGGTGATGCCCTTTGTGAACGTGGCGATTTTGCTGGGGGAGCAGGCGATGCTGTGGGTGGAGCGGCTCAGCCCGCTGCTGGTGTGTATCGCGCCTTTGGGCTTTGGGGTAGGCTACCGGCAGGGCCTGGCGGTGCGGGTGCGCATCAATACGGGCATTGCCATCGGGGACGCCAAAAAGAAGCGCAGGGAACGCAAGGAGCGCAAGCGCCGCGCCCGCAGCGACGCCCCGGAGCGGCTCATTTAAGGAGGCGCCCATGCGCATTATTTCCGGCAGCGCCAAGGGCAGCCAGATCTTCGCCCCCAAGGGCAAGGATACCCGCCCCACCCAGGACCGGGTGCGGGAGTCCCTTTTCAATATTCTGCAAGGGGATGTGGACGGGGCTATCGTGCTGGACCTCTTCGCGGGAAGCGGCGCTTTGGCCCTGGAGGCGGTGAGCCGGGGGGCGGAGCGGGCCGTGGCCGTGGAGCATGCCCAGGAAGCCGTGGTATGCATTCAGCGAAATATTGCCAAACTAGGCTTTGGGGACCGGATGGAGGTTCTGGCCGGCGATTGGCGGCAGGCCTTGCCAAGGCTGCGGGGCAGGGGGCTTTTGTTCGATCTGGTATTTCTGGACCCTCCCTATGCCATGAATACCCAGGGGGTGTGCGGCGCTTTGGAGGAAGCGGGGCTTTTGCAAGAGGGGGCCCTGCTGGTGGTGGAACACCGGCGGGGGGCCCGGCCGGCCCTGGCCGGCGCCTTTTCCCTCCGGAGCACCCGGGGCTATGGGGATACGGAGATTTCCTTTTTTGACTATGGGACGTTCCGTGAGGACGGAGAGGGGGCATGAGCATGCGGGAAGGCGTGTGCGTATATCCGGGGAGCTTTGATCCCGTTACCAGCGGCCATTTGGACCTGATCGAGCGGGCGGTGACGGTGTTCCCTAAAGTGATCGTGGCGGTGCTGGACAACCCGGCCAAGGAAGGGTTTTTTTCCGTCCGGGAGCGGCTGCGGCTGCTGGAAAAGGCCTGCGGCCACCTGCCCGGGGTGGAGATCGACTCCTTTGATGGCCTGCTGGTGGACTACATGAAGAAGGTGGACGCGGGCATCGTGATCCGGGGCCTGCGGGCCGTGACGGATTTTGAAAGCGAGTTTCAGATGGCCCAGGTGAACCACCAGATTTCCCCGGACATCGAAACCCTGTTCATGATGACCTCCCCCCAATATGCGTATATCAGCTCCAGCGTGGTTCGGGAGGTGGGCGGCTTTGGAGGGGAAATCTCCTCCTTTGTGCCTCCCTCCATTCTGGAGGATGTTTCGGCGGCCCTGGGCCGCGCCAAGTGATTTTGGGACAGAGTTGAAGGAGGAAGCGAAGATGCAGCAACGCACTTATACTTTGCTGGACGAGTTGGACAGCCTGTTATCCATGGCAAAGAAGGTGCCCCTGAGCAATTTGTGCATGGTGGACCGGGACCAGTGCAGGCAGCTGGTGCGGGAGATTGTGGCGGATATGCCCGCCGACATCACCGCAGCCGAGGGCATTATCCAAAACCAGGCCAGCATCATCTCCGAGGCCAGGGAAATTGCGGAGCAGACCAAGGCCGACGCCACCATGCGGGCCAACCACATGGTGACGGAGGCCAACAACCAGGCCCAGGCCACCTTGCAAAGCGCCAGCCAGAAGGCCCAGGAGATGCTCTCCAAGAGCCAGGAGCAGGCCCGGGGCATGGTGGCCGAGGCCAAGGAGCAGGCCACCAAAATGATGAAGGACGCGGAGCATCATGCCCGCCAGCTGATCAGCGAGCAGGAGATCATGGCCCGGGCCCAGATGGAGGCGGAGGAGCTGCGCCAGGATACCCAGGCGGATGTGGAGAAGATCTACCATGACGTATACCAGCATATCGACGAGGTACTGGCCCAGCTGGACCGTTCCATCAGCGAAAAGCTGACGGATATCCGCATGACCCGCCAGCAGATCGGCCAGAGCATCGCCTCCCGGTAAGGGCCCTCCCGGCAGCCCCCCATTTCCGCAGCCCGCCCATTCATGAAAGAAGGGCGGGCTGCGGCTGCTTCTGCCATCCCGCCCCCTGGGCTACAAATAGTTGGCATGTGTATCAAGCGCCTTAGCAGACAAAATAAAGATACCCGAAGGAGCGGCCGCGACGCCGGGCGCTCCTTCGTTTCCCCTGGCCAGCCCGGATGGCCATGGAAAGGAGATTTGCATGCCCAAAACCAAGGCCTCCTTCGGCATGATCGCGGTGACCCTGTGCACGGTGACGGTGATGTTTGTGCTGCCCATAACCCCCAAAATCCCCGTGAGCACTGCGGTGGTTGAGCGGGGAAACCTGGTGATGGCCCAATCCCTGGAGGGGCGGGTGGGCTACGGGGACCAGCAGGTCTGCGGCGCTCCCTTGGCGGGCCGGGTGGCCCAGGTGAACGTGCGCCAGGGCCAGGCCGTGCAAAAGGGGGATGTGCTCCTGCGGATGGATACCGCCTGGGAGGAGGAGGCCCTCTCGGGGCTGGAGCAGGCCCTCCACGGGCAAAACCAGGCCCTGGCCAGCGTGCAGCTGGCCGGGGAGGCCGTGAAGGCCGTCTGGCTCCAGAACCAGCTGTCCCTCCAGGCTCAGATGCGGGAGATGGTCCTGGCCATCCAGGCCAAGACCCTGCGGGCCGACGCGGACGGCGTCGTGGGCCAGGTATACGTGCAGCCTGGGGATTACGTGGCGGCCTTTTCCCCCATGCTGGTCCTGCGGGGCAACGGGCTGGAGCTGTCCGCCCGCCAGAGGGTTCAGGACAGCCTGACCCTCCAGGTGGGCATGCGGGCGGTGGTCTATGCCCAGGGGGAGCAGCGGGCCATCGCCACCCTGTCCGGCTTTGGGGCCCCGGAACTGGATGGGGCCACGGGGCTGTATATGCAGACCCTGCGCTTTTCCGTGGACCAGGGGGAGGACTGGCTTCAGCAGCGCCTGGGGGAGGCCGTGGCCCTGGAGCTGCTTTCCCAGGTGCAATCGGACGTGGCCTTGGCTCCCATCGCCGCCGTCTCCGCCGGCAACTGCCTGTGGGTGGTCCGGGAGGGCCGGGTAAGCCCCGTGAAGGTGGACCCCAAGCAGCGGGACGCGGACTTCGTGCGGGTGGCGGAGGAGCTGGTAGGGGAAAGGGTGGTGCTGCTGCCCGATGAGGCCGACCTGCGGGCGGGCAGCCCGGTAAAGGAGAGCAAGCGGTGAAGCGGTACGACTTGTGGAAGCTGAGCTTCTTGAATGTGCTGACCACGCCGATGCGCTCGCTGCTGACGGTGCTTGGGATGGCCATCGGCATCGGGGCTATTTTGGCCGTTCTGACCTTGGGGGACGCGGGAAAGGTCCAGGTGCAGACCGAGATGATGCGCCTGGGCATCGACAGGGTATGGCTCACAGCCCAGGGGGACAGGCCCCTTTCCCACGGGGACGCCCAGGTGCTCTCCCAGGCCCTGGGCGCCCCCGTGACGGAGCAGGTCTACTACCCCTTGGTTTTTCACCACGAGGGCAAAGAGGCCTCCGGGTTTTTGGTGGGCTGCACCAAGGAGTATCTGGAGCTGATGGACAGCCGGGTGGTATCGGGCCGGGGGCTGTGGCCCCTGGAATGGGAGGCCGGCAGCCGCAGCGTGCTGCTGGGGGAAGGGGTGGCCCGGGATTTGGGGCTGCTGAATCCCTCGGGCCTGGCCCGGGCCAAGCTTTCCATCGGGGGGGCGCTGTTTTGGGCCGCGGGGGTGCTGCGGCAGAGCAACGAGCTCTCTCAGGTGGACCCGGCCCGGGCGGTGTTTATCCCCATCGCCGTTTTTTGCGAATGGATGGGCTCCACCGTCCATGAGCTCACGGTGAGCGTGCCCCCGGGCACCATGCCCCAGGCTGTGGCGGCCATGGCTGTGGATGTGATGCAGCGCAAGGAGGGCAAGGAGGTCCAGGCCATCACCATGCAGGTACAGATCGAGGCTGCCACAAGCGTGATGGATATTTTCATCGGAGTCCTGAAATGGGTGGCGGCGGTGTGCATTCTGGTGGGGGGCATCGGGGTCATGAACATTTTGCTGGTGTCCGTGCGGGAGAGGCGGCGGGAAATCGGCATCATGAAGTCCTTGGGGGCCACGGAGAGCCAGATTCGCAGGCTGTTTTTGCTGGAGGCGCTGCTCTACGCCGTCGTGGGGGGCGTTTTGGGCATTTTGGTGGGCCTGGGCCTGGTGGAAATCGCCGGGAACGCCATAGAGCTCCAGGCCGCGGTCCAGGGCAAGGACATTGGGGTGGTGGTGCTGGCGGCGGTGGCGGTGGGCCTGTTCTTCGGGGTGGCCCCCGCCTCCAGGGCTTCCCGGATGGCCCCGGTGGACGCCCTGCGGGAATAGAAAAGGAAGCGTTTTCCGGCATTGACGGACGTATTTTGCACATATTGGGACACAAAGGGCCAACGTGTACATCGTGAACAAATCGCTCAAAAAATCTTTGGCGAATGTCACTATTACTTTTTCACCAGGGAACCGATATAATATATACAAGCAATAGGCGCGGATTCTTACATTCCGTTGTACCCCAACGCGCTATTTCTAAGGAGGAAATGTTCATGGCAAGCGTAACCCTGAGTCACATTTTTAAGGTGTATGCCGGAAACGTTACCGCTGTAAGCGACTTTAGCCTGGATATTGAGGACAAGGAGTTTATCGTACTGGTTGGCCCGTCGGGCTGCGGCAAGTCCACCACGTTGCGCATGGTGGCTGGGCTGGAGGAAATTTCCAGCGGCGAGCTGTACATTGGCGAGCGCCTGGTGAACGATGTGGCCCCCAAGGACCGGGACATTGCCATGGTGTTCCAGAACTACGCGCTGTATCCCCATATGACCGTATATGACAACATGGCCTTCGGCCTGAAGCTGCGCAAGACCCCCAAGGCGGAGATCAAGCGCCGGGTGGAGGAAGCCGCCAAGATTTTGGACATCGCCCACCTGCTGACCCGTAAGCCCAAGGCCCTCTCCGGCGGCCAGCGCCAGCGCGTTGCCCTGGGCCGCGCCATCGTCCGGGAGCCCAAGGTCTTCTTGATGGACGAACCTCTCTCCAACCTGGACGCCAAGCTGCGGGTGGCCATGCGTACGGAGATCACCAAGCTCCACCAGCGCCTCCAAACCACCTTCATCTACGTGACCCACGACCAGACCGAGGCCATGACCATGGGCTCCCGCATCGTGGTCATGAAGGACGGCTTCATCCAGCAGGTGGATACCCCCCAGAACCTCTACGACTATCCCAACAACCTGTTTGTGGCCGGCTTCATCGGCAGCCCGCAGATGAACTTCTTTAACGTCCGCCTCGAGAAAGAGGACAAGGACGTTGTCGCCAAGTTTGGCGACAACAAGATCGTGATCCCGCCCAGCAAGCTAGCCAAGTTTGCGGACGAGGGCATCATCGGCAAGGAAGTTGTCATGGGCATCCGCCCGGAGAACATCCTTGACGAGGATGTGTTCGTGCAGGCCGCGCCCTACAGCGTGATCAACTGCTAGGTGGAAGTGACCGAGCTCATGGGCTCGGAGACCTACCTGTATCTGAACACCAGCGGCAAGGAGGAGAACATCATCGCGCGCGTGAACCC
>JARKQO010000314.1 GCA_029974855.1 Eubacteriales bacterium | reverse complement strand
TCACCGGGGTGTCCAGCTCCTCGCTGAGGCGGAAGGCCAGCTTGGTAAAATCCAGGCACTCCTGGCTGTCCGCCGGCTCCAGCATGGGCACATGGGCCGCCCGGGCGTAATACCGGCTGTCCTGCTCGTTCTGGCTGCTGTGCATGGCGGGGTCGTCCGCGCAGACCCATACCAGCCCGGCGTTGACCCCGGTATAAGCGGCGGTAAACAGCGGGTCCGCCGCCACGTTGACCCCCACGTGCTTCATACAGGTCATGGCCCGGGCCCCGGCCATGGCGGCCCCAAAGGTCACCTCGGCGGCCACCTTTTCGTTGGTGGCCCACTGGCAGTTGATTTCCTCATAGTTGGCGGCGCATTCGGTGATCTCGGTGCTGGGGGTTCCCGGATAGCTGGACACCACCCGCACCCCCGCCTCCCAGGCCCCCCGGGCCACGGCCTCGTTGCCCAGCATCAGGCTGGCCTCCCCATGGGGCTCCCCCTGGGCTTTCCCCAAAACCGCCTTGCCCAGCTCCTCCGCCGAAATGATCCTCTCCAAGGCTTTTTCCCCCTTACCGTAAATCGGTCACTCGCTTGGCCTTGCCCTCAAAACGCTTCAGCGTGTAGGGGGAAACCAGCGTGACCTCCGCGTCCAGCTGCAGCACGGTGCGCAAATCGCCCCGCAGCTTGTTGTGGAGGGCCTCCAGCTCGCTGTAGCGGTCCAGCAGGCCCGCGTCCACCAGCTCCACCTTCACCTGGAGGTGGTCCACATAGTTCGTACGGGACACCACGATCTCGTAATGGGGCCCGATGCCCTTTTGTCCCACCAGCACGCTCTCGATTTGGGAGGGGAACACGTTGACCCCGCGAATAATGAGCATATCGTCGCTGCGGCCCTTCACCTTCTCCATCCGCAGCTGGGTACGGCCGCAGGCGCAGGGCTCCGCCATCAGCCGGGTGATGTCCCGGGTGCGGTAGCGCAGGGCCGGCTGGGCCTCCTTGGTGAGGGTGGTGAGCACCAGTTCCCCCTGCTCCCC
>JARKQO010000526.1 GCA_029974855.1 Eubacteriales bacterium | reverse complement strand
AGTCCCCGAAGCGGGAAAAAAAGCCGCTGTGCATGTCAATAGCCCCTCTCCGGGATGCTTTGCAGATCCTCGTCAAACTCCGTGAACACGGTTTCCTCCGAGTAGGTGTCGCGCTCCACCGCTTCCCCGGCGGCCAGCTTCTTGGTGAGGCTCATGATGATGCTGCCGATCTTGGGGGTGCAGTCTACCACGCAGTTGATGCTCCCCTGCTTCAGCAGGTCAATGGCCCCCTGTTCCCCGTCCACGGTGATGATGACGATATCCTTGCCCGGCTCCATGCCCTCGGCCTGGATGGCCTCGATAGCCCCCAAGGTCATGGCGTCGTTGTGGGAGTACAGCACGTCGATGGTATGTCCCCGCTTTTTGAGAATGCTGGTCATGCATTCCTTGCCCTTGGAGCGCAGAAAATCCCCGGACATGGATTCCACGATTTCAAAACGAGGATCGCCCTCAATCACCTCCCGAAAGCCGATGGCCCGCTGGCGCATGGGCGTGGAATCAATCGTTCCGGTGATCTCCACAATGCGCAGGTGGTCCTTGCCCATCTGCTGGGCCTTTTTCAGCAGAAACTCCCCCGCCCGGCGGCCTTCCTCGTAAAAGTCCGAGCCCACAAAGCCCACGATCAGGTCCGCGTCCTCCTCGCTGATGAAGCGGTCCGTGCATAGCACCGGGATGCCCGCGTCCCGGGCTTCGGTGAGCACGTTGGTCCAGCCGTCCTCCACAATGGGAGCAAAGGCGATCACGTCCACCTGATAGGCGATGAAGGAGCGGATGGCCTTGATCTGGTTCTCCTGCTTCTGCTCGGCGTTTTCATACATGATCTGCACCCCCGCCCGGTTGGCGGCCTCAATGAGGTCCCGGGAGTTGCCGATGCGCCAGCCGCTCTCGCTTCCCAGTTGGGAAAAACCTAAAATCACGGGATTGGAGAGGGTCTGCTCCACCCGGTTGCCGGGACCGGATACCAGCAGCATCGTCGCCGTTGCCGCCAGAACCAAAGCCAGGGCCCCCAAAAGCCAGCCCGCCGCCGTAGAAAACCGCTTTTGCATGCCTGTCGCCTCCAAGCCAAAGCTGATGCCATGATTCCCTGCCTGTCCCTGCTGAAAGTATCGCATATCCAAAGGCAAAATGCAAGCCAGGCGGGCTTTGGGGCTATCCTCCGCCCCTTGCCGGCCGGCAGATCACCCTGGCGCCACCGGGGGCCTTCATGCTATAATGAGCCACTGGGATACACCTGATTTTTCCTGGGGAATACGAAGGAGGAATACCCATGATCAAGGCTGCGATTTTGGGGGCGGGGTTTGTGGCCCAGCTTCACGCCCTGGCCTATGCCCGGGACCCCGGGGTGAAGCTGTGCGCCGTGTGCGACGCTTCGCTGCCCCTGGCCCAGAAGCTGGCCCAGGAATACGGCATGGCCGCCTATGAGGACGCCCGGGCCCTGCTGGAGGCGGAGCGGCCCGATGTGGTATCGGTCTGCCTTCCCTCGTTCCTGCATGAGGAATATACGATTGCGGCCCTGAAGGCCGGGGCTCATGTGCTGTGCGAAAAGCCCCTGGCCCTGACCCTGGACGCCTGCCAGCGGATGGCCGGGGCTGCGGAGAACGCCCGACGCCTGCTGATGGCCGGGCAGGTGCTGCGCTGGTGGGGAGAATATCAAACCATCGCCGCCCAGCTGACAGGCGAGGGCCTGGGCCAGCTGATGTGGCTCCACGCGGGACGCCGCCAGGTGGGCCAGCAGGCGGGCTGGCTTTTGGACCCCCAAAAGAGCGGCGGTGCGCTGTATGATTTTCATATCCACGACGTGGACTATGCCCTCTCTTTGATGGGTACGGAGATTCGCACCGTGTACGCGGCGGGCCGCCAGGACGCGCTGGGGGCCTGGCGGCAGATCGACACGCTGCTGACCTTCGAGGACGGCCGGGTGGCCCACCTGGAGGCCTGCAACGACATGCCCCAGGGCTCCTCCTTCCAGGCCTTTTTGGAGGCGCGGAGCGAAAAAGGCACTTTGCGTTACCATTTTGAAACCGCCGTGAACATCAGCGCCGACGCCCAAACCCGGTCCGTGCTGGAAAGGCGCTGCGGCCAGGAACGGGAAGCCCTGCCTTTGGCGGATGATAACGCGCAACAGGCGGCCTTTCAGCGGGAAGTCCATGCCTTTGTACAGGCCGTACGCAGCCAGGAACCCGCGCCGCTGCCCCTCGAGGAGACGCTGCGGGTGATGCGCTGCATCGAGCTGATCAAGCGGTCTTTGGAAACGGGCACGGCTATGGGCAATGCCCGGGGGTTTTTGGAGGGCTGATTTTGGAGGCCTGAGGAGACAGAGCCGAAAGCTTACTCCGCGAAGGCTCCCGTATACAGCTGGTAATACTTGCCCTTGGCCTGGATCAAATCCTCGTGGCTGCCCCGCTCGATGATACGCCCCTGCTCCATCACCATGATGGCGTTGGCGTTCTTCACCGTGGAAAGGCGGTGGGCCACCACAAAGACGGTGCGTCCCTTCATGAGGCTGTCCATGCCCTGCTGGACAATGGCCTCGGTGCGGGTATCGATGCTGGAGGTGGCCTCGTCCAGAATCATCACCGGGGGATCGGCCACGGCGGCCCGGGCGATAGCCAGCAGCTGGCGCTGCCCGCCGGACAGGTTTCCCCCGTCTCCGGAAATCAGGGTATCGTATCCATTGGGCAGCCGGGAGATGAAATCGTGGGCTCCGGCCAGCTTGGCCGCGTGGCAGACCTCCTCCTGGGTGGCGTCCATGCGGCCATAGCGGATATTGTCCGCCACGGTGCCCGTAAACAGATGGGTGTCCTGGAGCACAATGCCCAGGGAGCGGCGCAGGTCCGCCTTTTTGATCCGGTTGATGTTGATGCCGTCAAAGCGGATTTTCCCATCCGCGATATCGTAAAACCGGTTGATCAGGTTGGTGATGGTGGTTTTTCCCGCGCCAGTGGCCCCCACAAAGGCGATTTTCTGCCCCGGCTTGGCATACAGGCTCACCCCGTGAAGAACGGGCTTGTCCTGGCTGTAGCTGAAATCCACGTTGTCCAGGCGGACATCCCCTTCCAATTGGGTATAGGTAACGGAGCCGTCCTCCCGGGGGTCCTTCCAGGCCCAAAGCCCGGTGTGCTCCGGGCACTCCACCAGCTGCCCGTTCTCCCACCTGGCGCGCACCAAAGTCACAGAGCCGTCGTCCACCTCCGCCTCCTCATCCAGGAGGGCAAACACCCGCTCCGCTCCGGCCAAGGCCATGATCACCGCGTTGATCTGGGCGGAAATTTGCCCGATGGGGGCGCTAAAGCTTCTGGACAGGGTCAAAAAGGCCGCAATGGCCCCCAAGGTGATGCCGCCCACCCCGCCCAGGGCCAAGGCTCCGCCCACCAAAGCCACCCCCACATATTGCAGCGCGCCGATGTTCATCATGGCGGGCATCAGGACATTGGTGAGCCCGCTGGCTGTGGAGGCCTGATGGCGCAGCCGCTGGTTCCTTTCCTCAAACCCGGCCATGGCCTCCTCCTCATGGCAGAATACCTTTACCACCTTTTGCCCGGCAATCATCTCCTGGATATAGCCGTTGAGCTCTCCCAGGTATTTTTGCTGCCGCATGAAATGGGTCGAGGCCCTTTTGGTGATCAGCCGGGTGGTCAGCAGCATAGCCGCCACAAACACCGCCACCAGCAAGCTCAAGGGCACGCTTAGTATGAGCATCGCCACGGTGACCGCCAGAATGCTGAACACCGAGGCCAGCATCTGGGGGAGGCTTTGGGAGAAGAACTCCCGCAAAGTGTCGATGTCGTTGGTATAGCGGCTCATAACCTCCCCGTGGGTATGAGTGTCAAAATACCGCAGGGGCAGCTTTTGCATATGGGCGAACAGCTCATCCCGGATTTTCTTTTGCACTCCCTGGGAAACCCCCACCATCATCCGGTTATACAGCAGCGTCGCCAACACGCCGGTGAGGTAAATGCCGGCCATCAGCGTCAAAAACCGCAGCAGCCCCGAAAAATCCGGATTCTCGGTGAGCAGCAAGGGCGTGATGTACTGGTCCACCAAGCGCCGGATGAAGAAGGAGCCCGCCACATTGGCGAAGGTACTGACCAAAATGGCGAAAAACACCACCACCAGGGCGGCCTTGTACCGGCCCGCCATGATCCCCACCAGCCGCCGGATGGTATTACCTCTCTTCATCAAAATCACCGCCTCCCTGGGTCTGGGTTAGGTACACCTCTCGGTAGATTTCGTTGCCAGCCATCAGCTCCTCGTGGGTTCCGATGGCCTTGATCTGGCCGCCCTCCATGACGATGATCCGGTCCGCGTGGCGCACGGAGGCCAACCGCTGGGCGATCATGATCTTGGTGGTATGGGGAAGCTCCTGCCGGAAGGCCCTTTGAATCAGCGCGTCGGTGCGGGTATCCACGGCGCTGGTGGAATCGTCCAAAATGAGAATCTTGGGCTTTTTCAGCAGCGCCCGGGCGATGCACAGCCGCTGGCGCTGTCCGCCGGATACATTGGTGCCCCCTTGCTCGATGTGGGTATCATACCCCTGGGGGAAATCCCGGATGAAGCCGTCGGCCTGGGCCAGCTCGCAGGCGTGTTGAAGCTCCTCATCGGTGGCGTTGGCATTGCCCCAGAGCAGGTTCTCTTTGATGGTGCCGGAGAACAGCACGTTCTGCTGGAGCACCACGGCCACCTGGTTTC
>JARKQO010000519.1 GCA_029974855.1 Eubacteriales bacterium | reverse complement strand
GAGGCCCTTTCGCGTACCCCCGATCTGCTGTTTACAGGACGCGGCTTTCAGCGGATGAACGGCTTTGGCGGCTGTTTCAACGAGGTGGGCTATCAAACCCTGTGCGCGCTGCCCCAAAGAGCCCAGGAAAGCATTTTGGCGGACCTTTTCGGCCAGGGGGAGGGGCAGGCGCGCCTGACCCATTGCCGCCTGCCCGTGGGCGCCAACGACTACGCGCTGGATTGGTACAGCCTGAACGAAACCCCCGGCGACTACGGGATGGAGCGCTTTTCCCTGGAGAGGGACGAGAAGCTGCTGATCCCTTATATCAAGCGGGCCCTGGAGTACAATCCGGGGCTGAAGCTCTTTGCCTCGCCCTGGAGCCCCCCCTGCTGGATGAAGGAGCCCCCTGTGTACAACTGGGGCAAGCTGGTGAAAACCCCGGAGAACCTGAAGGCCTACGCCCTGTACCTGTGCCGCTTTATCGAGGAATACGAAAAGCGGGGCATTGCCATCGGCCAGCTTCATGTGCAAAACGAACCGGTAGCCAACCAGAAGTTTCCCTCCTGTATGTGGACGGGGGAGGAATTGCGGGACTTTATCCGGGATCACCTGGGGCCCATGATGCGGGAGCGGGGCCTTTCCTGCGAGCTTTGGCTGGGCACCATCAACGCGCCGGGCTGCGATTATCACCGCCTGATCTTTGACAAATGGGCCACCGAGGATTACGATTACTTTGCCCATACCGTGCTAAGGGACCAGAAGGCGCTGGAGTACATCGCCGGGGTGAGCTACCAATGGGGCGGCAAAATCGCCATTCAGCGCACCTTTGAAAGCTGGTGGCCCCGGGTGAGGCTGATGCAGACCGAGAACGAGTGCGGCTTCGGCGATAACACATGGGAGTATGCCCTGTACAACTTCACCATGCTCAAGCACTACATCTCCAACGGGGCGGAAAGCTACCTGTACTGGAACCTGCTGCTGCCGCCCCGGGGGCGCAGTACCTGGGGCGATCCCCAAAACGCCATGATCACTGTGGACCCCCAGGCCCAGACCGTCACCTACAATCCGGATTATTATGTGATGAAGCATTTTTCCGCCATTGTGCCGGACGGTTCCCTCCGGTTGGAAATGAGCGGCCCCTGGGCCGGGGATACCGTGGCCTTTGAAACGCCCTCCGGCGGCTTGGCCATGGCCGTGATGAATCCCTTTGGGGAGGAGAGGCCCCTCACCGTGGCCTGGCAGAACGAAACCCATACCTTCCTGTTGCCGCCCCGCAGCGTCGGCAGCATTGAAATCAGCGCGTAAGGAAGAAGCCCGGGGCGCCCGCCATGGCCGCCCGAATGAAAGAAAAACCCGCCGGAGTCAACGCTTCGGCGGGTTTTTTGCTTCCTGAAAGGGCCGCTTCCCAAGGGCATTCTCCCCAGGTTGCGAAACCGCCTCCAAAAGAGTATACTAAAGAATGCAAATTCAGGCGCAAGCACAGCAGCGAAGGAGGCCGCCCCATGCCCGGACCCTGGGCCCTGAACGGGTTTTACGATACGGAGGAGCGGAACGCCCTCCGGGAGGACGGGGCGGCCTATGCCCTGCCCCGGGACGGGCTGGCCGTAACGGTGCCATTGCCATGAGGGACCAAGATCAGCAAACCCTGTGGAGCGGCCTCACGGACCACGCCACCCAGCCCCCTCTGGCGGACCGGATGCGGCCCCGTACCCTGGAGGAGTTCATCGGCCAGAAGGCCTTGCTGGGGGAGGGGAAGCTGCTGCGCCGGGCCATTGTGGCGGACCGGCTCCAAAGCAGCATCTTCTGGGGGCCGCCGGGCTGCGGCAAAACCACCTTGGCCTGGATTGTGGCCAACGTCACCGGCAGCGCCTTTGAAAAGCTCAACGCCGTCACCAGCGGGGTAGCGGACGTGCGCAAGGTGCTGGCCGCCGCCCAGGAGCGGCGGCTGCGCCAGGGCCAGGCCACCTATTTGCTGCTGGACGAATGCCACCGCTGGAGCAAGGCCCAAAGCGACAGCATCCTTCCGGCCATTGAAAGCGGGCTGATCCGCTTCATCGGCTCCACCACGGAAAATCCCATGGCCAGCATGACCCCGGCCATTGTGAGCCGCTGCCGGGTGTTCCACTTTGAGCCCCTGGCTGTGGAGGAGGTGGAGGAGGCGCTGCGCCGGGCCCTGGAGGATAAGGAGCGGGGCTATGGCAATTACAACCTGGACTGCGAGGCCGGGGCCCTGCGCTACATGGCCTTCATGGCCGGGGGCGACGTGCGCACCGCTTTGGGGGCCCTGGAGCTGGCCTTTCTAACTACAGAGGAAACCACGGACGAGGCCCATCCCCGGCCCACCCGCTTCATTACTTTGGTCACCGCCCAGGAGAGCGTGCAAAAGCCCATGATGAAGCTGGATGAGGATTTGTACTACGACATGCTCTCCGCCTTCATCAAGAGCATGCGGGGCAGCGACGCGGACGCGGCGCTTTTATGGTTCAGCCGGATGGTGTACGCCGGGGTGGACCCCAAGCTGATTGTGCGCCGCATTGTGGTGCACGCCAGCGAGGACGTGGGCCTGGCGGACCCCATCGCCATGCTCCAGGCCCACGCCGCCGTGAAGGCCCTGGAGTTCGTGGGCATGCCCGAGGCCCAGATTCCCATTGCCCAGGCCATCATCGCCATCTGCCAGGCGGAGAAGAGCAACTCCGTGGTGCAGGCCATCGGCGCGGCCATGGCGGACGCCCAGAAGGGCAACTTCTCCCCGGTGCCCCCTTATCTGCGGGACCAGAGCTATGCTCTGCCCCACGAGAAAACCCCCGGCTACCTGTATCCCCACGACTACCCGGAGCATTTTGTGCAGCAGGCCTATCTGCCCCCGGGGTATGAAAACGTGCGGTATTATATCCCCTCCAGCCAGGGCCATGAGGCCAAGATCAAGCAGCGCATGGAGCGTAGATTTGGAGAGAGGCATGACCCCCACCCATAAGCCCACCCGTAAGCCCACCCGGGACATCGACATTGGAAAGGCGGCTTTGTACGCCATCATCATCAACGGCTTGCAGATTGCCATGCTGGTGGTGTTTGTGGTATACGTGCTGCTGGACGCGCCCCAGGGGGAGCGGAGCCTGGACCGGATTCAGGTGCTGGCGGTGGTGTGCGCCGCCATGGCGGCCTGGGGGGCGGCCATCGACATCCGCCAGGGGATGCTGGCCCGCCGCCGGGCCCGGGCCATGGTGGATTTGGAGCAGACCAATACCCAGATGGATGCCCTGAACCACACGCTGCGGGCCCAGCGCCATGACTTCCTGAACCACCTCCAGGTGGTGTACAGCCTGATGGAGATGCGGGAATACAACGAGGCCACCAACTACCTGGAGAAGGTCTACGGGGAGATTCGGGCCCTGTCCTCGGTGCTGCGCACCGGCAGCGCCGCGGTGAACGCGCTGTTGCAGGTGAAGGCCGCCGCCTGCCAGGACATGGGCATCGCCCTGGAAATGGACATCCAAAGCCGCCTGGAGGGCCTCAGCATGCCCAGCTGGGAGCTGTGCCGGGTGCTGAGCAATTTGCTGGACAACGCCATGGAGGCGGCCAAGGCCGCGCCCCAGCCCCGGGTGGAGCTGACCATCGGGGAGCATCTGCGGGGCTTTTTGCTGAGCGTGCGCAACAACGGCCCGGCCATTCCCCCGGAGATGCGGGACCGCCTGTTTGAGCCCGGGGTCAGCACCAAGGGGGAGGGCCGGGGCATGGGCCTGGCCATCGTGCGGCAGACCTTGGAGGACCATGGCGGGGAGATCGACTTTACCAGCGACGGGGCCCGGACGGTGTTCCAGGTGATGGTGCCCAAAGCCGCTGGGATGTAGGGGGCAAGGCCTCCCCTCCCAGAGAAGGGGCTGGTCCCCCGGAAGGAGCGCGGGCGCGCCCGCAGGGATATGGAGCAAACCAAGAAGCATTTTCTCAAAAACATGGTGGGCTTTTCCATGACCGCCTGGATTTCCTTTGTGATCGGCTTCATCGCCTCCCCCATCTCTACCCGGCTGTTTGAGCGGGCGGAGCTGGGGAAGATCAACATGTTCAACCTGTATGCCACGTTGCTGGCCTCGGTGTGCTATTTGGGCCTGGACCAGGCCTTTGTGCGCTTTTACCGGGAGCCCCCGGGGAAAAGCAGCCGGGCGGGGATGTTCACCTTCTGCGCCGCCACCTCGGTGGGCTTTGGTTTGCTGTCCTCGGCTTTGTTGTTTTTCGGCTGGCGGGGCGTCAGCGCCCAGGTGGTGGGGGAGGCGGACTGGTCCGTGTTCCTGTGCCTGTGCCTGTTCAGCCTGTGCATGGTGCTGTTCCGGTATTTGTCCCTCAGCTACCGCATGGAGCAAAACGCCAGGCTGTACACCCTCCAGGGAGTGCTGTACGTGGTGGTGACCAAGATCGCCTATTTGGCGGTGGGCTTTGGCAACGCCCAGGGCAAGGCCGCCATTTTGGCTTTGACGGCCTTGACGGGGCTGTTCACTGTGGTGTTTGCGCTGATCCAGCGGCGACGCTTTGACCCGGGCTTCGCCGCCGGGGTGGACAGGCCCTTTTTGCGGGAGATGGCCCTGTACGCCGCGCCGCTCATCCCCATGACCCTCATCAGCTGGCTCAACTCCTCGGTGAGCCAGATCATTTTGCGGCAGCTGATGGGCTTGGCTTCCATCGGCCTGTACACCAGCGCCCTGACCTTGGCCTCCACGGTGAACATCATCCAAACGGGGTTTAATACCTACTGGGCCCCCTATGTGTACGAGAACTACCAAAGCGACAACAAAAGCCGGTTCTTCACCGTGCACCGGCTGATGGCCTGCGCCCTGACCTTGTTCGCCCTGGGGGTCACGCTGCTCCAGGACCCGGTGTTTTTGCTGCTGGGGCCCAATTACCGCAGCTCCGTGGTGTTCTTTCCCTTTTTGTTTTTGGCCCCCGTTTGCTACTGCCTCAGCGAAACCACGGGCATGGGCGTCAGCATCGCCAAGAAAACCTATTGGAACACGCTGATTTTTCTGGCATCCGTGGTGCTGAACCTGGGGCTCAGCGCCTTGCTGATCCCCCCCTTGGGGGAGATGGGGGCGGCCTTGGCCTCCGCCGCGGCCGCCATCGCCTTTTTGCTGCTGCGCACCTGGGCCGGGGAGCGCTACTACAAGGCCATTGATGATTACCGCTACCTGGCCTACGCCATCGGGCTGATGCTGGCGGGCAGCTTTGGCAACTGGCTGCTGCGGCCCTATCCCCTGGCCCATTACGGGCTGCTGGCTGGGGTGTTTGCCTTGGCCTGCTTCCTGTTCCGCCGGGAGGCCGCCACTTTGTGGCGCACGGCGCTCCAGGCGCTGCGGGAGGGGCGGCGGGCCCTGACCCGAAGGGCCGGGACCGCCCCGGCTGAAGCCCGATCCACCCGGAAGGAGGAAGAACCTTGAACAAGCACGTATTGATGCTGGCGGACGCGGACAGCTTTTGGACCCGCCGGTACATCGAGGGGGTACTGCTGCACCAGGGCTACCAGGTGACGCTGTTTCCCATCTGGGGGGACGGGGGGGTGAACGCCGCCTTTTACCGGGAGCAGGGGGTCCAGGTATACCGGGACCGCCATAAGCTGCCGGTGATCCGCCATATCCCCAGGCTGCGGATGTGGGCGCGGGTCTGGCTGAACGCCAGGGATTTGCGCAAGCTGGGGCCCTTTGGGGTGATCCACAACCACTACCTGTCCCAGCGGGACCTGGCCTTGGCCGGGAGGATTGCGGCGGCCTTTCCCCAGGCCCGGTGGGTGTGCAGCTTCTGGGGCAGCGATTTGCTGCGGGGCTCCCCCAAGGCCCTGGCCCAAATGGCCCCCTATCTGCGCCGCTGCCACGCCGTGACCATCCATTCCGAGCTCCAGCGGGATATGATCCGCAAGACCTACGGCCAGGCCGTGGCGGAGAAAACCGCCTTGGTGTATTTTGGGCAGCCGGGCCTTGGGTATATCGATCAGGTGCGGAAAACCATGACCCGGGCCCAGTGCAAGGCCCATTTCGGCATCGGCCCGGACCAGCGGGTGGTCTGCGTGGGGTACAGCGCCTCCGCCGCCCAGCACCAGCTGGAGGTGCTGAACGCCTTGGCCCACCTATCCCAACAGGAGTTTGCCACCTTGACGGTGGTGCTGCAGATGACCTACGGGGGCAACGACCCGGCCTATATCCGGGCTGTGGAGGAAAGGGCCGCCGCCTTGCCCTGCGCCCACATCATTTTCAGGGATTTCATGGACGGGGAGGAAAGCGCCAAGCTGCGGCTGGCTGCGGATGTGTTCATTCTGGCCATCCAGACCGACGCCTTCTCCGGCAGCCTCCAGGAATACCTCTATGGGGGGGCACGGGTGATCCGGGGGGAGTGGCTGGTGTACCCCCAGCTGGAGGAGTTGGGGATCGAAACCGCCTCCTTCGCGGACTACCCGGAGATTCCCGCGCTGCTGCTTCAGGCACTGGCAAATCCCCTGACCCCGGAGCAGCAGGAGCGCAGGGCCCAGCTGGGGGCCCGGTATTCCTGGGAGGCGGCCCGGGGGGCCTGGCTGGCTACCTACCCCAAAGGGGAAGAGAAGGGCCCGGCCTTGTGAGAGCCGGGCCTTCGCGCATGCCGGGGCTTTGCCAAGCCCCGGCCTTTTCTCCTGCCGAATCTTTCCCCTACCGGACCTCGATGGGATTCCCCTCCACATCATACAGGGACAGGGCGATCTCATACTTCACGGTTTCGGTGATTTCCCCGGTGGCCGGGTCCGTCTGGACCGCGAGAACCTCGTTGATCTTCCGGGCCTCGATAAAGCCGTTCAAAGGCTGGGTGGGCACGTTGCTGGGCAAGGAGAAGCCACGCCCCAGCTTGTTCAGATACTGGGTCCCTCCCTCCCCGGAGTACACCCCGCCCACCCCGGCGGAAAAGGGCGCGGCCTGCTCAAAGCCGTTGGGGATGCGGTTGACCCCCCGGATGTCGATGTAGCCGTAGCGGCCCTTGTAGCTCACCGCGGACATGCCGTCCGCGGCAAAGGGGGTGAAGGTGGCCCAGGCGGGCTTCAGCACCACCCCGTCCAAAGACAGCAGGCCCCAGAGCTTGTTGTTGCGCATCCAGGCCCGGTGATAGATGGGGTCATACTCTATGATCTCATCGTATTTGTAGGAGATGACCCATTTGCCCTGGGCGTTGATGACGCCCCATTTGGTATTGCGCCTGGCCAGGCACCGGCCCTGGGAAAAGGTGCCCACCTCCCAAAAGGCGGGTTTGATCACAAGCTGCCCCTGGGGGTTCACAAAGCCCCATTTCTTCCCCTGGCGGACCCCCGCCATCCCCTCCCCGAAGGACGCCACCCCGTCGAAGGCCAGGGGAATGGTCAAAGCGCCCCAGGTATCGATGAATCCGGCCTTCCCCTCCAGGGAGACCCCGGCCATGCCCTCCCGGAAGGGCAGCGCGCTGTCCCAGGCGAAGCCCCCGGGCAGCATGGTCCCGTCCCGGCGCAGATAGCCCCATTTTCCCAGGGATTTCACCGGGATGAAGCCCTGGCTCAGCTCCCCGACCCCCTCGTAGGGCTCTCCCAGGGGCTGGCCCGTTGCCAAATCCACCAAGGTGAAAACCTCCCCGGAGCGGAGGGCTCCAATGCCGTCAACCGTCCAGAGAATCTCGTCATAGGCCGGGGGCGCCGCCAAAGTGCCGTCCCGCCGCACCAGGCCGTATTGGCCTGCCCCGGGCGCCAGGTCCGTGCCGTCCCAGGAGGTGGCGCCCATGAACACCGCCGCCACAGGCAGGGACGGCTGGCCGCCCTCGGCCACGGTCACGCTCTCGGGCCGGAAGCTGCGCTGGGCCCAGTCAAACTGCGGCGCGATGATCACCTGGCCGTCCCCGTCCACAAAGCCGAACAGCCCCTCCCGCTGGAAGCGGTGCCCATGGAGGGCCTGGGCCTGAGCCGCCAGGGCCCGGCTGTCCAGGAAGTCCCCCAGCTTGCCAAAGCCCTCCAGGGCTTTCCTGGGGTTGTTGCGCAGCAGGTGGAGCTTGGCCTCCAAATAGGCGGTGTACTGGGGCGCGCTTTCGTACTGGCCCATTCTGGCAAAGGCGTTGATGGCGTTGATCAGATCGCCCCTGTCCAGCATGTCCAAGGCATTCTGGTACCCTATGGCCGCCCCGGTCCTGGGAAGGGGCTTCGCCCCATCCTCCGGGGCAGACTCCGAGAGAGCCGGCTGGCTCTGGGCGGTTTCCTCCACCCCCACCAGGAACTCCTGGGCCAGGGCCCCCGCAGCCCAAGCCATGAGCATAAGACAAGCCAACGCCGTGCCGATGATCCGCTTCATATTCCATTCCCCGTTTCTTTTGTCCGTAAGAAAATGCGCCGTTTCTACACTTATTGTACCATGGCTGCCGCGCCGATGCAACGCCCGCATTGACAAGGCTTTCCAGTTGATGTATTCTTTGACAGTGGGCGCACGGCGCGCCTTTTGGAGCATACTGTTTGGAGGGAAGGGAATTCCCGCCGCAGGGTAAAGGAAAAGAGGGCGGTTGGATGCAACAATATCGAGTGGGGATCATCGGCGCTACGGGCATGGTGGGGCAGCGTTTTGTGCTGCTGCTGAAGGAGCATCCGTGGTTTCAGGTCACTTGCCTGGCGGCCAGCGGCCGCAGCGCCGGGAAGACCTACCGGGAGGCCACCCAAAACCGCTGGGCCTTTGACACCCCCATTCCGGAGGCTATTGCCGCCATGCCCGTGATGGACGCGGACCGGGTGGAGGAAATCGCGCCCTTGGTGGACTTCGTCTTCTGCGCCGTGGACATGAAAAAAGATGAGATTTTGGCCCTAGAGGAGCGCTACGCCAAGGCGGATGTGCCCGTGATCAGCAACAACAGCGCCAACCGCATGACGCCGGATGTGCCCATGCTGATCCCGGAGGTGAACGGGGACCACGCCCAGGTGATTCCCATGCAGCGCAAGCGCCTGGGGACCCAGAGGGGCTTCATCGCCGTGAAGCCCAATTGCAGCATCCAGAGCTATGTGCCCGCCCTGTGGCCTTTGCTGGACTTTGGGCCCAGCCGGGTCATGGCCTGTACCTACCAGGCCATCAGCGGCGCGGGCAAGACCTTCGCCGCCTGGCCGGAGATGGTGGATAACGTGATCCCCTACATCGGCGGCGAGGACGAGAAGAGCGAGCGGGAGCCCCTGAAGATTTTCGGCAAGGTAGCAGGCGGCGGCATCCAGCTGGCCCAGGAGCCGGTGATCAGCGCCCAATGCCTGCGGGTGGCCAGCTCCGACGGCCACATGGCCGCCGTCAGCGTGCAGTTTGCGAAAAAGCCCAGCCTGGAGGAGATTCTGGAGCGCTGGGAGAATGCCAGGCCCGCCACCGCCGGACTGGGCCTGCCCTCCGCCCCGGGGAGGTTCCTCCACTACTTTGAGGACCCCACCAGGCCCCAGACCCGCCTGGACCGGGACTTTGAAAAGGGCATGGGCATCACCTTGGGCCGCCTGCGGCCCGACGCGGTGCTGGACTACAAGTTCGTGTGCCTGAGCCACAACACCGTTCGCGGCGCGGCCGGCGGCGGGGTGCTCAGCGCGGAGTACCTTTGCAAGCTGGGGTATATTCAGCCCCGGTAACACCCGACCCATCGGAAGGAGGCTGCCCATGGCGAGACAGGCTTTGTTTCAAGGCAGCGCGGTAGCGCTGGTGACCCCCTTTGCCAACGGGAAGGTGGATGTGCCCGCCATTCACCGGCTGGTGGACTTTCAACTGCAAAACGGAACCGCCGCCATCGTGGCCTGCGGCACCACCGGGGAGCCCACCACCATGAGCGCCCAGGAGCAGGAGCTGGTGGTGCGGGAGGTGGTAAAGGCGGTAAACGGCAAGGTGCCGGTGATCGCCGGCACGGGCAGCAACTGCACCCAGCATGTGATCGACACCGCCAACCGCTACGAGGACCTGGGCTGTGTGGCCCAGCTGGTGAACACCCCCTACTACAACAAAACCTCCTCCGAGGGGCTGTACCGCCATTTCATGGAGATCGCGGACCAGACGGCTTTGCCCGTCATCATCTACAACGTGCCCACCCGCACCACCATCGATCTGTCCCCGGAGATACTGGAGCGCCTCGCCACCTGCGAAAAGTTCATCGGCATCAAGGAGAGCAGCTACAACCTGCCCTATGTGATGGAGAAGCTGCGCAGGCTGGCCGGACGGATGACCCTGTACAGCGGCAACGACGACACGGTGGTGCTGCTGATGACGTTGGGGGGCGCCGGGGTGATCTCGGTGGTGTCCAACGTGCTGCCCAGGGATATGGCGGACATGGTGGAATGCTGCCTCAGGGGCGACATGAAAACCGCCGTGGATTTACAGCTGCGGCTGCTGCCGGTGATCCAGGCGCTGTTTGCGGAGGTGAACCCCATCCCCGTGAAGGCGGCGGTGGAGATGATGGGCCTGTGTAGCGGCGAGGTGCGCCTGCCCTTGGTGCCCATTGGCCAGGCCAACCGGGAGAAGCTGGAGGAGGCCCTGGCGGGCATGGGCGTGGAGCTGTAACGCACCGCCAAAGTGGACCCGGTCCACTTTGGGAAAGGATGGGACAAGCATGCGGATCGTGCTGGGAGGCGCTTTGGGGCGCATGGGCCGGGAGCTGGCGGCGGCGGCGGAGAGCCAAGGAATCCGGGTGGTATGCGGCGTGGACGTGGCCTATGCGGGGCAGCCCATGGCCTTCCCCATGGCGGCGGGGTACGAGCAGGTGGCCCAGCAGGGGGATGTGCTGATTGATTTTTCCAGGCCCGACGCCCTGCCGGAGCTGTTGGCCTTTTGCCGGAGCCGCAGCCTTCCCGCCGTGCTGTGCACCACGGGCTATACCGACGTGGAGCTGAAAAGCATTGAAAAGGCCGCCCAGGCGCTGCCGCTGCTTCGCAGCGCCAACATGAGCCTGGGGGTTCATGTGCTGGAGCAGCTGGTGGCCAGGGCCAGCAAAGCCCTGGGGGAGGGCTTTGACATTGAGATTGTGGAGAGGCACCACCGGATGAAGGCGGACAGCCCCAGCGGCACGGCATTGATGCTGTATGAAACCGTCAGGCGGGAGCTGGGCCCGGGGATACGCCCCGTCCATGGCCGCTACGGCCGCACGGAGCAGCGCCAGCAGGGGGACGTGGGCCTCCACGCCATCCGGGGCGGCACCCTCACCGGGGACCACGAGGTGGGCTTTTATGGGGAGGGGGAGCATCTGCTGCTGATCCACAGGGCGGAGAACCGCTCGCTGTTCGCCCAGGGCGCGCTGAAGGCGGCCCGGTTTCTGGTGGGCAAGCCCGCCGGGCTCTACTCCCTGCGGGACGTGGTGGCGGAAATGCTGGACGAGGCGTGAGGCAAAAGAGAGCCAAAAGCGCAAAGGCAAGGGGCCGCCCGAAAGGAGCGGCCCTTGCCTTTGCGCGTCAAAGCAGGGGAAAAGCGGCTTTTGCCGCTAAACGTCGTCCTCCCAGGTGGACAGGTTATCCTGGATGGTGGAGAGGATTTCTTGCAGCGCCACCCGCTGCCTGGAGTTCAGGCCCTGGGGCATGGGGCCGATGATGCTGTTTTTCAGGCTGCCGGCCAGCAGATAGTCCAGGCTCACATTCAGCGCGTTGGCGATGGAGACCAAGGTCTCCAGGCTGGCCTTTCGGGTTCCGCGCTCCACATGGCCAATGAAGGAGGTGCTTACGTTGACACGCTCCGCCAAGTTTTCCTGGGTATAGTTCAGCGCCTGCCGCTGCTTGCGAACGCGGCGCCCCAAATCCACATAATCCATCGTGCACCTTCATCGTACAGTTTCACCGGATTTCACCAAGTCTGTCAATAAAATATAGAAAAGGCAAGGGTTTTACAAGTGACCAGAGGTCAAATATCCGGCCTCAAGTATCAAATTCCTACATTTGGTAGTGCTTTTGGGAGATCCTCCCACTGGCTGAGGCCCCTGGAGCCGCCCCGAAAAAATATTTTACAAAACGCTATGCAAGGCCAGGTTTTCATGCTATAATACGTCCGTTGACCCAGCCAAAGGTCGTTTCGGTTTAGGTTCCTACCTCCTTCGTTCTTGATGTCCGAGAGCTGGAAATCCGAGAACCAATCAACTAGAAGCGCTTGGGACACAGATCATCTATTTTGGAGGTAGCCTAACCATGTTTGAAGACAAAACCCTAACCTGCCGGGACTGTGGCGCCGAGTTCGTTTTCTCCGCTTCCGAACAGCAATTCTTTGCTGACAAGGGATTCCAGAACGAGCCCAGCCGTTGCCCCGGTTGCCGCAGTGCCCGCCGCAACAGCCAGAACCCCAACCGCGGCGAACGCCAAATGTACGAAGTGATCTGCGACGGTTGCGGAGCCACCACCCAGGTGCCCTTCCAGCCCCGTGGAGATCGTCCCGTATACTGCCGTGACTGCTTCGAGCGTAACCGCCAGAGCCAGTATTAAGTATGCGCCCCTTTGCAAAAAGGGATACAGCAAAAGGTCCTCCGCAAGGAGGGCCTTTTGCTTTGAGCCTGCTGAAAAAGCCCCATCTGCTTTGTCAGCTGCGGGGGGCAAGGGGCATCACGTACGTTACGGTACGCTCAGCCCCTTGCCCCCCTTGCTTTCGCGCATCTGTGGCTTTTTGAGCAGGCTCGCTGATGGCCGCCCCACGTGAAAAGGCCCCCCTGGCGGAGGGCCTTTCATAATGATAGCATTCCCAGAGTGCCTTACTGCACCCGCTTGATGGTATCCCGCATTTTCTTGAAGACCTCTTCGTAATCCTTTTTGTAGGCCAAAGGATAGACGATCTCGATGCAGTAGAGCACCTTGTCGATGCTGGTGCAGTGGATGCGGCCGCCCACCTTCACGCCGTTGGCCATGGTGCCGCTGTAGTTGGCATATACGCCCTTGGCGCCCAGGAGATGGCGGCTGGCGGTGAGGCTGGGGGACCAGCTCTCAAAGTTGGTGGAGCTGATGGCTTTCAGCCGGTCCTGGACCTCGGTTTTCAGGGCGCTCTCGCTGTAGTCCGTGGTGACGGGGATGGCGTATACCCGAAGGATGCCCGGCTGCTTGTCCTTGACCTGGGTGTCCGGCTCGGTGAGGATGAACTGCTCGTTCACGCTTTCATCGGGCACCCAGCCCTGGGGACCCTCAAAGGTGAGCTTCAGGGAGGAGGTGTAGGGGCTGTAGGCGAAAACCAGCTCCGCATGGGGGGTGGGGGAGGGCATATCCACCGGGTCCAGGGGAATGGGGGTGCTGCCCGCATAGGGGTATACGGTGCTTTCCTCCGCAGCGGCGAGATGGTCCACATCCTCGCCTTCAAAGCCCTCCTCCTCCAGGCCGGTCAGCTCTTCCCCGCCGGCCACATCGTAGGGGTTGTTGGAGAAGATACTGCCCCCTTGGTCCGCCCCGGCGTTGTCCCCCTGGGGCGGCGGGGTGGGGGTGCCTTGGGCGGCGGGGCCCAGGAACTGGGTGACTTCCGCAAACTGATTGGGCTGGTTTTGCTGCCCGGCACAGCCCGCCAGGGTGGCCAGGACCATCAACAGGGATAGGATCAGCTTCCATTGGCGCTTCATGTGCTCTCCTCCGGTGGGCAGCCCTCGCTGCGGTTGGTGGGTGCTGAGCTTTTTTGGACGGGCCCCATAGGGGACGTTCATGCAACGTTTGAAAGACCGGATTTCGTCATTTCGCAATGAGATTGTAACATTTTTCAGGGGCTCCCGTCAACCTTCCGGGGAAGGGTCCTGCCGGGCCAGCTCCTCGTACCGGGGATGGTAGAGGCGGCGGTCCAGGGACCAAATTTTCTCGGAGAACACCCCGGGGGCCACCTTGCCCAAAGCGGTCTGCATCTCGTTCATGCGGGCGTCCAGCAAATCCAGCCAGTGGAGCACCTCCGCCTCGGGAAACATGGGCTTGCGGGGGCTGCCAAAGGCCTCCTCCCCGTGGTGGCTGAGCATCATGTGCTGCAGCAGCAGCACCGGCTCTCCTTGGATGCCCAGCTTCTCCGCCACTTGGGCGATGCGGGTGACCCCCAAGGTCAGATGGCCCAGCAGCAGGCCGCTTTGGGTGTAATCCCGGACCACCCCCAGGGGATCGCTGTCCAATTCCTCCATTTTGCACAGGTCATGAACGATGACCCCGGCAAAGAGGAGGTCCCGGTTCAGCCAGGGATAGACGGTCAGAATGGCCCGGGCGGCCCGCAGCATCCCGGTGGTGTGGTGCAAAAGGCCGCTGCGCTCCGCGTGGTGAATCTTCTGGGCGGCGGGGTAGTACACCAGCTTGTCCCGGTAGTAGTCCAGCAAAGCCTGGGCCAGGTCCCGCAGGGGCTTGGCGTCCATTTCCTCCAAGGCGGCGTGGAGCTCCGCCAGCATGGCTTCGGGGCTTTCCGGGGCGCTGGGGGTGAGCAAGGCCATGTCCACGTCGTCGGCGGGCTCCAGGGTGCGCAGCTTTTCAATGCGCAGCTGCAAGCGGCCGTTGTATTCCAAAGTGCCGCCCCGGACCTTGATCACCGTGCCCACCGGGGGCGGGGGCACGGCGCCGTCCCAGAGCTTGGAGCTGATCTCCCCGGTGCGGTCGGCCAAAGTCATGTCCAGGTATTTGGCGCCGTTGCCGCCGGTGCGCTGCTCGCTCATGCGCACCAGCAAAAAGCCTTCAAAGCGGTTCTCCTTCACCAGGTCGCAAACCAAGGGTTGCTGCATCATCATGTCTCCAGTCCTTATTCGTCGGCATAGAGGGGAACCCGGGTGCCCTGTACGTTGGTGTAACGGGCGAACTCCGCCTGCCATTCCACGTGCACGGTTCCCACAGGGCCGTTTCGTTGCTTGGCCACATGCACCTCGCCCGCGCTGTCGTCGGGCTTGATGCCGCTTTCCGCCGTGGCGTAATACCCCTCCCGGTGCAGAAAGAGCACCACGTCCGCGTCCTGCTCGATGCTGCCGGAGTCCCGCAGGTCGCTGAGCAGGGGGCGCTTGTCGTTTCGGGCGGCGGGGGCCCGGGACAGCTGGGCGCAGGTGACCAAGGGCACCTTCAGCTCCAGGGCGATGGACTTGAGCTGGCGGCTGATTTCGCTGACCTCCAGCTGCCGGTTTTCCGTGCGCTTGTCACTGCCCATGAGGCCCAGGTAGTCGATCACCACCAAATCCAGCCCCTTTTCCATCATCAGCCGCCGGCAGCGGCTGCGAAGCTGGGAGGGGGTCAAAGCGGGGGTATCGTCGATATAGATATGGCGGCTGCTCAAATGGTTCAGGCAATCCCCCAGCTTGATCCATTCCTCGTCGTTGAGCATCCCGGTGCGGACCCGCTGCATGTTGATGTTGGCCGCGGAGCACAAAAGGCGCATGCCGATCTGCTCGCTGGGCATTTCCATGGAGAAGATGGCCACGGTTTTGCGGGCCTTGTCCGCGGCGAAGAGGCTGATGCCCAAAGCGGCGGCGGTTTTGCCCATGGCAGGGCGGGCCCCGATCAAAATGAACTCGCCCCCGTGGAAGCCCGTGAGCATCCGGTCCAGGTCATACAGGCCCGAGGGCACGCCGGAGAGGCGGCCCTTTAAGCGGCCCAGCTCCTCGATCTTGTCAAAGGTGAGGCTGAGCACATGGCTGATGGGCTTGAGGGTATCCGCGCCGCCGCGCTTCATGACGATGTCGAAGATGGCCCGCTCCGCCTCCCGCAAAATGGTGGGCACGGGCTCCAGCTGGCTGTAGCACTGCTGGGAGATATTCTGGCAGGCGGAGATGAGCTTGCGGAGGGTGGCCTTTTCCTGGACGATTTCCACATAGGTGCGGGTGTTGGCGGTGGTGGGCACGAAGCGGAAGGCTTGCAGCAGGTAGGCGGTGCCCCCCACGCCCTCCAGGGTGCCCCGGCGGGAGAGCTCGTGGCCCACGGTCATCACGTCGATGGGGGAGCCCACGATGTGCAGCGCCTTCATAGCGTCGAAGATCTCCCGGTGCTCCGGGGAGTAAAAATCGCCGGGGGAAAGGGTTTCAAAGGCCAGCGTGGCGGAGGAGGCGTCCTGGAGCATGGCCCCCAGCACCGAACGCTCCGCGTCCAGGCTGTTGGGCGGCAGGGCCCGAAGGAGCTCCTGTGCTTCCATGACGATTCCTCCTCCCTTATGTACAGATGATGTTAAGCCTTTGAATTCCCTTGACCGGGTGAAACCCGGTCAAAGATGGGTCCAGGGACGAAGTCCCTGGTCAGGGTCCAGGGGTGAAACCCCTGGTGGGGTTTTAGGGGTGAAACCCCTAACGTCTCCCCCCCTCGTTCCTCGTCCCCGTCACTTCGCCACGGCCTCCACATGGACGGTCATGGGGGCGGTGACGCCGCTGTAGACCCACACGGAGATATCCACGTCCCCGGCCTGGCGGATGGGGTCGCATTCGATCTTGCGCTTGTCCACCTCGATGCCGTGCTGTTCCTTGAGGGCGTCGGCGATCTCCTGGGAGGTGATGCTGCCGTAGAGGCGGCCCTTCTCGCCGCCCTTGGCCCGGATATGGATGACCTTGCCCCGCAGGGCGGCGGCCTTCTCCAGGGCGGCCTCCCGGCGTTCCTGCTCCTGCCTGGCCTCCTGGGCGTGCCGGCGCTCCACTTCCTTCACGGCGCCGGGGGTGGCTTCCATGGCCCATTTCCGGGGAAACAGGTAGTTGCGGGCAAAGCCGTCGGACACATTGAGAATCTCGTTCTTTTTCCCGGTTCCCTTGACGTCGCACAGCAGAATGACCTTCATGGCTCAGTCCTCCTCATGATGATGAAATAATGGCGTGGTGCGCAGATTCATGAATTGATCCGCCATGCCCAGCACGAACAATACGCTTGGGAAGGCCAGGTACAGGGCGCAGGCCAGGAGCCCGGCCCAAAAGGCCCACTCCGGGTCCCGGCGGCAGAGGAGGAACACCAGCACCGAGGCCCCCAGCAGGCGGTAGACGGTGACAAAGGCCACCATGGCCAGGGTGCTGATCAAAGCGGGCACCTCCCCCTGGGCCATGGCCAGCCCCAAAGAGGCCAGCGCCAGGAAAAGAAGGTATCCCCGGTAGGCGTCGGGCAGGCGGAAGGCCCGAAACAGGGGGTAGGGAATCCTCTCCGGCGGGAGGGGTTCTTCCCCCTCCTGCAAGAGGGCGGCCCCGGTGGCTGCGGCTTGCCGGCCCAGCTCCTTGGTGGCGCGCAGGGCGGTAAACAGCCCGATGATCAGGCTGCTTTGCACCAGCAGCGAGGGGATGCCCGTCCGGAGCATCCCATGGAGCTGAAAGCGCAGGGCGTTCAGCAGCTCGATGCGCAGGGCCGGGTTCAGCACGAAGAATCTGCCCAGGGGGATCCCGGCGTTTTCCCGGAACCGGGCGGGAAGCTCCAAAAAGCCCACCTGGGTCAGGTTGTAGAGAAGGCTGCCGGAATTGGGCGAGGCGGAGAGCAGGGCTACGGTTTGCTCCGCCAGCCCGGCAAAGAGGTCCCCGCCCACCAGCGCCGTGACCCGGGCCCACCACAGGGTTTGGGTTAGCAGCGCCAGCCCCGAGAGCATGGCAGCCACAGCGGTGAAGGAGAGCTTGCGCCTGGAGGCCCATTGGGTCAGCAGGAGACACAGGCAGGGGCAGGGAAGCAGCAGCAGGCTGGAGGGCAGGTCTCCCCCGGCCAGCAGCAGCCCGGCGCAGGGCACCAAGGACAGCGGCAGGGAAAACCATAGGCCCTGGGAAAACTGGCCGGGGCACACCACCAAGGGCAGCAGAAAGGCCATGGGCACAGCCAGGGGAGGAAGCAGCAGCACCGCGGCCATCGCCAAGGCCACAGGGAGGATTCGCAAGGCGATGCGCTTGAAGGGGCTAAAGGCGGTGGCGGCGTGCATGGCGGGCTCCTTTCCAAGGCGCTGGGATGGGTCGTGTACTCTTTATCATAAGCGCTGAGGCAGGTTTTGTCAATGTGGCGGCGAAGGGGGCAAAGAGGGCCATTCACCGGGCAGCGCCTGTCCCCTGGCAGAAATTTCTTTCCCCGTGAACCTTTTCCCCGCCGTGGGCGTTAATAGGGTGTGGAGGATGTGGCCGCGGCCTGCTAAATACCAAAGAGGGGAAGGGGATGCCCATGGTGGAGGCGGAGACCTTTGTGCAAGAGGTGCGGGCTATGGAGAGAACCCTGTACCGGGTGGCCCGGAGCTATCTGCCCCCCTGGGAGGAATGCGCCGACGCGGTGCAGGAGGCCCTTGCCAAGGCCTGGGCCAAGCGCCATACCGTGGCGGAGGAACGCTTCCGCCCCTGGCTGGTGCGGATTGTGATCAACGAATGCCATAACCTGAGGCGGCGAAGGAAGCGGATGACGCTGATGGCCCAGGGGGAGCCTCCGGCGGGCACAGCGCCCCCGCCGGCTTTGGGGGACGAGCTTTCCGCTTTGCCGGAGAAGCTGCGGCTGCCCTTGCTGCTGCACTACCTGGAGGGCTTCCCCCTGGAGGAGGTGGCCCGGATGCTGCGCCTGCCTGTGGGCACGGTGAAGTCCCGGCTGCATCAGGGGCGCGGGGCGCTGCGGCTCCAGCTGGAAAAGGAGGAGGAATGGGAATGAAGGTTTTGAAGGACCCCTTTGAGCCCACCCCGGAGGGCTTTCATCTGCGGGTGGAGCAAAGGCTGCATGAGCTGCGGCACTCTGCCCCCAGGCCCAGCCGGGCCTCCCGGAGGGTGGCGGCCCTGGCGGCCTGCGCGGCGCTGCTGTGGGGCGCGGCTTTGGCCCTGGAGCGGGTGGGGGTGCTGCACTTTTTGAACACCCGGGTTTGGGACGGGCAGAAGGCCAGCGAGGAAAACGTGGTGCAGCCCACAGCCCAGAGCTGCGACAGCCAACTGCTGGAGGTGGAGCTGCGGGACGCCTACTGGGACGGGGAGCGGCTGTCTTTGGCGGTACATGTGCGGCCCAGGGGGGAATACGCCTTTTATATGGAGACGGATGTGGGAACAGACGGGGAGAGCTTTGACAAGATTTGGTGGAAGGGCGAAATCCTGCCTTTGGAACAGTGGCTGGCGGGGCGGCAGGCCATCATGCTGGAACTGCCCGGGATGCTGCTGAACGGAGAGCTGGTTGCCTCCTCCTGGGACTGGGTACAGGAGCAGGAGGGGGAAACCTTGCTGCTGCAAGGGGAAGCCGGGGATTTGACCAAGGGCGGGGAGCTGGCGATCACCCTGAAAAGCCAGGTGGTGGGCACGGACACCACCGAACGGGCCACGCTGACGGCCACGCTGCCCCCCATGGAAAAGGAGGAAGGGAAATGAAACGCGGCATGAGGGTTCTGCCGGCCCTGGTTTTGTGCCTGGGGGTGCTCTGCGGGGCAACAGCGGATGGGGAGGTATACCGGGAACCCCTCTGTACCCCCCAGGAGGTGGACCTGTCCGGGGTGCGGCAGGAAGGGGGGCGGCTGGTGGGAGAAGTCCGCCTGCCGGAAGGGCTGGCCCGGGGGAGGATTTTGGTGGATTGCCCGGTGCCCGGGGATTTTCCCCGGGAGCAGCGGCAAAAGCTCCAGGTGCGGTATCAGCCCATTGAGGAAAAGGAGTTGGGAAAGGCCCTCCAGGCTTTGGAGCAGGAGGCCCGGGGCGGGAGGTTTGAAAGCCGCCGCTGGGCCGGGCAGACCTTTGCCCAATTTACCCTGGAAAGGGACCTCCCCCGCTACTATTTCTGGGGCGCCTTGATGGAGGCCGCCGCCTCCCGGGATAGCGCCTATCAGAGAGAATACGATCAGGCCAAGGACCTGCTGCGGGCCCTGATACAGGAGTTGGGGGCAGAGGCCTGCGAAGGCCTGCTCCACGCCAACCGGCTGGATGAGGAGCACTTCTATCCTTACAGCGATAGGGAATACTCCACTAGCCTTCAGATCCGGGAAAGGGCCGTGGCCGACTTCCGTCAGGGGGAGGAACAGGACGGGCGTACCGAAAGGAACCTGACGTTGGTCAGCGGGATGTATGAAATCCAAGGGCTGCCGGTGATGTTCCAGTACAGGATTCCCCATGGGGATAGCTGGGAAACGGGTGTCAGCGCCTTTCACGGGGCGGTGCGGGACGACGGCCGGCTGCGCCATTTGGAGGTGGAGGGCTTGCCTGTGGTCACCGGCGCGGAGCCCATGGCCATGCCTCAGCGGAGCTGGCGGGAGCTGCTGGCCGGGACCATCGCCAACGGCTGGTGCGTCTCCAACACCTCCTTTGAGGATGCCACCTATGAGGACCGCCAGGGGTCCCCGGTGACCCGCAGGGCTTCCTACGCGGTGATCTCCGGGCTGCATCCCTGCTGGGTGGGGATGGAGGGCGCCACCTTGGAGCCCGGCTGGTACATGAACATTGAGGAGCGGGTGGCTATGGACCACAGCCTGCTGGCTCCCTGGTCCAGCTATGGGGACGCTGAAACCCTGACATGCATTCAATAAGCGGGGCATAGGGCGGTGGCTTTCATTTCCGGCTTGCCCCGCCCTTGACAAGGCCC